>CAJWXK010000008.1 GCA_913048995.1 uncultured Synechococcus sp.
AGCTGTACACAAATGAGCACAGACACACCACCCCAAGCGTCTTGTGCACATGAAAACGATCCGAAGACGTGAATAAACGACCCATACAGTAAAATGATCATCAGGTTTAGTAGTTCAGAATCGAAGCATGCCATCCGACTCGGGGGCGAGGCCGCCTCCAGGGGGGGGGTTCATTGCAAATTTGCTTGCAGTCGGTTTTGTTTCATATTCGATTGCACTCCGCAACGCTACTATGTTTTGCATGCCAGAACACCCAATGCAGAAATATTGAGCAAGCCAGTCATTACACCAATTGCGTTCTGTTTGGAGACCAGCTTTTTGCAACTGTTCAGATTGAAGTTGAATCAGAGGAGCAGGAGCACACGCTGTCTGCCAACTCACTCCTTTGCCTGTGTGACCGTTTTCCAAAGGATCACCAGCGGCCTGTTCATATTCATTTCTCATGCCCTCGAACAAACCTTGACTGTAACAAGGAGCACATGCTAGGCAACTTTCGTGGTCGGGCCCGATGAACACAGCAACTCTGCCCGCCACCTTGCTCCTCCTTGGCAGCGGCGAACTGGGCAAAGAAGTGACCATCGCCGCCCAGCGGCTGGGGTGTCGAGTAGTGGCTGTTGACCGCTACGCCGGGGCCCCAGCGATGCAGGTGGCTGATGCGGCAGTGGTGATCCCAATGACTGATGCAGAAGCGCTCAAACAGGTCATCCGTGAACATCAGCCCGCCATCGTGATTCCCGAGATCGAGGCCGTCGCCGTTGATGCACTGGCAGAGCTTGAGCAGGAAGGAATCACAGTGATACCTACCGCCCGGGCTACTGCGATCACCATGAACCGTGACCGGATCCGGGATCTAGCCGCCAACGAACTGGGGCTTCGCACCGCTCGCTTTGGCTATGCACGCACCGCCAACGAACTGGCTGAAGTGGCCGCCCCGCTGGGGTGGCCAGTGGTGGTTAAACCAGTGATGAGTTCCTCCGGAAAAGGCCAGAGCGTGGCCACCAACCCAGAGGAACTTGCCCAGGCCTGGGTAGCGGCTACGGAAAAGGCAAGGGGCGACGCCAGCCTGGTGATTGCGGAAGAATTCCTCAACTTCGAGCTGGAGATCACACTGCTAACGGTCAAACAGCAAAACGGTCCGACGCTGTTCTGCCCGCCCATCGGCCACATCCAGGAGCGGGGGGACTACCAGACCAGCTGGCAACCAGCTGAGCTAGGTCAGGCCCAGCTTCTGGAAGCCCAGCGCATGGCACGTCAAGTGACTGATTCCCTTGGAGGATGCGGGATTTTCGGGGTGGAGTTCTTCATTTCCTCCGGTGAGGTGATCTTCTCGGAGCTCTCTCCGCGACCCCATGACACTGGCCTGGTCACCCTCAAGGGTCAGAACCTCAGTGAATTTGAACTGCACCTTCGAGCCGTACTAGGGCTGCCGATCCCTGCCATCGAATCGATGGGAGCCGCTGCCAGCAGAGTAATCCTGGCAGGAGTTGATCAGCAGGGAACTCCAGTGAGCTTCAAGGGCGTCGAGAACGCCTTAGCCATTGAAGAGAGCAGCCTGCTGCTATTTGGAAAGCCGGAAGCGAGGCCCTTGCGCCGTATGGGCGTAGCCCTGGCCTGCGGCAGGGATCTGCCGGAGGCGCGCCGGCGCGCTGATGCGGCGGCGGCGGCTGTTGGGCTTGAGGTTGGCTGATTCCAGCAGTGCAGCTGCACACAAGGGGCGAGCCACCTGCAAATAACGAGATGCATGAGCGGACCAGCTGTAGGCCTCGCTTACGGCCTCAAGTCCCTGCTGCCGCCACTGATCCCAGGGAGCATCGACAGCCATGGCCTGCTCGAGAGTGGTGCGCAGACATTCACTGCTGGAAACATCCACTAGCAGACCATTACGACAGCGGCCGAGGATATCGATCGGGCCACCGTCGTTGGTCGCTACGACCGGAAGGCCACAACCTGCCGCCTCAATCAATGTGAGACCAAAAGGTTCGGTTAGAGCAGGATTCACGAAAACACCGCGTCGGGAAGCTGCCCAGCGATAGATGGCAGGCACTTGGTCACGGCTGTGGTGCTTGGGGTAGGCCACCTGGCCATAGAGGTTCTGGCGATCGATGGCCTCGATCACGTGCTGCCACTCCTCCCTCTGACTGCGCTCCAACTGATGGAAGCCGTCGCGGTTGCCCAGCACCAACAACAAGTTGCAGTGCTCACGGAGATAGGGGCTGCTACCAAAGGCATCAATCAAAGCAGGGATGTTCTTGCGGCGATCGGGCCTTGAAAGCGCCAGGAGACAAGGGCGATCCGGTTCCCTCAAAAAGGGCTGCATCAAACCTGAGATGACGGTGTCTTCCTCAGCAGTTCGATTCGGCTGGAAGCAATTGATATCAACCCCGGGCGGAATCACCTCAGCCAGATCGGGATGGAAATAGCGGTAGCGATCGTATTGGACACGAATCTCCTGGCGCGTGCTAGTCACCACGAGGCTGGCAGCCGCCAAGGCATTCTCCTCAGCTCCAATACGACGCTCCATCGCATAGCGCTGGTTGACCTGCTCAGGGTTCTGGCCGATTTCCAAGAGGCGACGCTGCTTCTCACGGCCTAGGGAGTGGCCGGTGAACACCAGAGGAATTCCGAGGCGCTGCTGCACCTGGGCGCCGACCCAGCCAGCATCGGCATAGTGGGCATGGATCCAGTCTGGACGGCGTTGCTGGCGGGTGATATGAAGAACCAGGGCATCTGCCAATTCCTCAAGATGGGGCCATAGCAGCTCTTTGCGCATGTATCGACGTGGCCCGAAAGGCAGTCGCAAGATGCTGGCCTTAGAGCTGAGAGACTCGCGGTGGACGGCATAGTCAGCGCTCACACGGCGATCTTCAATGCAACGAGTGATGACCTCTAACCGGTCCACTTCACTTTGCTGACCAAGAGCTTTGGCAAGTTCAAGCACATAATTGGTCTGACCTCCAGTATCTGCGTCGCGCCCTAATTCGAGATCATGGCCTCTCAAAAGACCATGCAGATGCAAATGCAAGACATATAAACCCATAGGTACTTTATCTCGCGTTGTTGAACAGTACAGGTAATTTCGATTATTGACAACAAATCCGCTGTTCGTTTACTGACAAAAACTAAATCTGTAATTAGATTTACATGATTTCTTCAGCTTCTGCTCAGGTAAACCGGCTAGCTCCAAAGCTCACCGCACGCTGAACAGACGCAAACCGGAAGGATCGCTGACTGCACTGGCCGCTGAAATGGGCTGCTCTTCTAGCCAATCCAGAAGCAAGGCCCGCAAGGGACCCCCATCAGCCCCTGCGGGAGAGGGCAGATTGAAGTGAGTGCCATCTTGAACTAAAACCAAACGGTGGCGATCTCCTGGGTAGGCACGAAAGGGTGCAACAGCTTCAGGCTGAGCTGGTACGACCAAATCGCGACTGCCACTGACCACTAAAACCGGAATGCTGAGATCCTGCAGACCGGCAGCAAAAACCAGGGCTTGGGGTGGACTTACCGCCACCACCCGACTGAGGCGTTCATCGAGCAGCGACTGATCAGTTGCCGCCTGAATCAAGCTGCATTGGAGTACCCAGCTCGGGTTGCGGCTGCTGTCCTCCAACCCTTCACAGGCGCGCCAAATCGGGGCGGGCAAACTGCGAGCTCCCGCCAACTGAAGAGCAGTCGTTGCACCCCAAGAATGGCCAATGAGCACCACATCCCTCACAGGCGCATCAGCGACCCCAGGCAGATCTCGCGCCTCAAGGGCATCAAGGACCAGCTTGATCTCCCGTGGACGCCGCAGGAATTCCTGCGGTTCAGGTGGTGGCACCAGGCCGGCCAGCATGGCGGCCTGCTGATCGATGTCACTGCCTCGATGACGCGGTAGCAACACCACAGCTCCGTGGGAAGCCAGATGATCAGCCCAACCCAGGAAGCTCTCAGGAGCATCCCAGAGGCCGTGGGAAATCACCACGGTCGGCAATCGCGGCACACCCAAAGGGCGAACAAGTGTGACCTCAAGTCCACTGGCCAATTGAAACGTGCGTCTTTGAACCTTCAGCGAGCCAGATGAGAGAGACTCCTGGTTCGCTGAAGGCATGGCCTGCAGGGTGGCGAGGAGTTGATCCACTTCATCGTGCTGGGCGCTCATTCGCCGCAGCAATGGCAGTGCCTGATCAAGCCGAATGGTGCGCTCATTGCCTGGCATGGCCTGAAGCACGCTCATCAAGGTGATCGGCACACCGCTTGAAGCGAGTCGACGCAACACCGGAAGAGATGACGTGGTTGTAGTGGCGGCAGCGGCAGCCTCGGGCAAGGAATTTGATCGCGGCTGAAGCAGAGATTTGAGCAACAACTCCAACTGCTGAACCATGGGGTTATCGAGCTCCTGCTGCAGCGGCAGCGGTGAACTCAGCAGAGTCTCTAAAGCACGGGCATAACGACCGTCAGTGGCACGATTGAGCTGGGCCAAATCGCTGTCCCCTTCCCAGAGAGCCTCTGGAGAAGCCAACTCACTGAGGCGAACGCTCAGACGCTGCAGACCTAACGGTCCCTGCAAATAAATCCATTCCACAGACCGGGCAGGCATTGATGCCACCAGCAACAACGCCGAGGCGGCCAAAAGTCTCACCAGCAAAGGGACCATCAGGACCCTCAGGCCGCCGCCACTTCAGGGGGGTGCTGCTCTAGGACCTGACGCAGATAACGACCGGTATGGCTGGTGTGGTGGGCAGCCAAATCCTCAGGGGTGCCACAGGCAACAATCTGTCCGCCACGGTTGCCACCTTCAGGACCCAAATCGATCACCCAATCAGAACAACGGATCACATCAAGGTTGTGCTCAATGACAAGAATCGAATTGCCCTTCTCAACCAAGCGCTGCATCACCTCCATCAACTTGTGAACGTCATAGAAGCTCAGGCCCGTGGTCGGCTCATCAATTAAGTAGAGGGTCTTACCAGTGGCCCGGCGTGAGAGCTCGGTCGCGAGCTTGACCCGCTGGGCTTCACCGCCAGAAAGGGTTGGGGCCGGCTGACCCAGCTTCACGTAACCAAGTCCGACATCCACCAATGTGCGTAAGCGATCAGCAGCCTGAGGGATAGCCGAAAAAACTTCTGCGGCCTGCTCCACCGTCATCTGCAGAACGTCAGCAATCGTGTAGCCGCGGTATTTCACCTGCAAAGTCTCGCGGTTGTAGCGAGCCCCCTTGCAAACATCGCACTGCACGTAGACGTCGGGCAGGAAATTCATCTCGATAACGTTGACACCCTGGCCGCCACAGGCTTCACAACGACCGCCCTTGACGTTGAAGCTGAACTGACCGACCTGGTAACCACGAGCCTTGGCTTCAACAGTGGCAGCAAACACCTGACGGATCGGATCAAAGGCACCGGTATATGTGGCTGGATTGGAACGCGGAGTGCGACCGATCGGGCTCTGGTCAATCACGATGACTTTGTCGATAGCACCGATACCCCGCAGCTCCTCCAGTCCGGCCGGGAAAGGAACCTTGTGTCCCAGTTGGTGCTCAAGCGCCGGGTGCAGCAGCTCATTCACCAAGGTGCTCTTGCCGCTGCCACTAACGCCCGTCACCGAGACCAGCCGGCCCAAAGGAATTTCGACGGTGAGGTGATCAAGGTTGTTGCGATGGCAATCAACCAGCGTGAGTTTGCGGGTACCTTCACTACGTCGAACCGCCGGAGTCGGAATGGCACGGCGGCCACTCATGTAGGCACCGGTGAGGGACTGATCCGATGCCATTAGATCGGCAAGGCTGCCCTCAGCAACGATATGGCCGCCGTGAACTCCAGCGCCGGGTCCGATGTCGACGATGTAGTCAGCAGCGCGGATGGTGTCTTCATCGTGTTCCACCACAATCAAGGTGTTGCCCAGATCCCGCAGCCTGAGCAAGGTGTTCAGAAGACGATCGTTGTCGCGCTGATGCAGACCAATGCTCGGCTCATCGAGTACATAGAGAACACCGGTAAGCCCAGCACCAATCTGGGTGGCTAAACGAATCCGCTGGGCTTCCCCACCGGAGAGTGTCATCGCCGGGCGATCGAGGCTGAGGTAGTCGAGGCCGACATCAATCAGAAAACGCAGACGCATGCGGATCTCCCGCAGCACCAGATCAGCGATCTTGATCTGACGCGGTGACATCAACGGCTCTCCATCGCTACCCACGCCCATCAGGGCTTCAATGCGCTCAAGACATTCACCGACACTCACAGCAGTCAGATCGGTGATGCCGTAGGGACCGATGCGCACCGCCAACGCTTCCGGACGCAGACGCTGCCCCCCACAGGTTTCACAAGGCATCAGCTCCTGATATTTCTCGAGCTTCTGGCGAGCCGACTCACCACCGGCATCCCGCAGCTGACGCTCAAGAATTGCCAGAACCCCCTCAAAACGGCGTTCGTATCCCTTGGATTTGTTGTAGCGGCTGTCTGCCTCGATCATGATCGGCTCGACCGTGCCGTAGAGCACCGCCTCCTGCTGGGTGCGACTTAGATCCTTCCAGGGAGTCTTCAGCTCAAAAGCAAAGGCCTGACCGACGCTGTAGAGCAGTGAAAAGTAATAGCTACTTTCCTTATCACTCCATGGAGCAATGGCCGCATACACCGGCAAAGTGGGATCGGGAACAACGCGCTGTTCTGTGAACTTGCGGAGATAACCAATGCCATGACAGTCCGGACAGGCTCCGTAAGGACTGTTGAAGGAGAACAATCGCGGCGAAAGTTCTTCAATTACTGCACCATGCTCAGGGCAGGCGAAATTTTCGGAATAGAGCCGTTCGCGCTCAACCCCCTCAGGCAGCTCCTCACCTGACTTGGGGACTACCTCAACAAGAGCAAGACCATCACCTCGCTTAAGTGCAGTGCGCAAAGAATCGGTGAGGCGCTCCTGAATCCCTTCACGGGCCACAAGCCGATCCACGACTACCTCAATGTCGTGGGCATGGTTCTTGTCAAGTTCGATGTTGTCGGAAAGCTCTCGAACCTCCTTATCGATCCGTACCCGAGCAAAGCCTTCGGCTACCAGGCTGCTCAGCAGCTTGTTATGGGTTCCCTTCTTGCCACGGACCAGTGGCGCCAACAACTGATATCGGCAGCCCTCAGGCAACTTGAGGATTTGATCCACCATCTCATCGATGGTCTGAGGCCGAATCGGGCGATCGCACTTAGGACAATGGGGTTCCCCAGCGCGGCCAAATAACAAGCGCAGGTAGTCCTGAATCTCAGTGACCGTTCCCACCGTGGAACGGGGGTTATGACTGGTGGATTTTTGATCAATTGAGATGGCCGGCGAGAGACCCTCAATGGCATCGACATCAGGCTTGTCCACCTGACCGAGAAACTGGCGCGCGTAAGTGGAGAGACTCTCGACGTAGCGACGTTGCCCTTCAGCAAAAATCGTGTCAAAAGCCAGTGAACTCTTTCCACTACCGCTCACCCCGGTGAACACCACCAACTGATTGCGGGGCAGAGTGATATCAACGTCTTTGAGATTGTGCTGACGGGCGCCGCGAACCCGAATCACATCGCTCTGACCGCCCCCTTTCAGGGCCTGCAGAGGCTTCCCAGCTGAGGCTTTGGCAGGGGCCATCGGGCTGAGACAAGGCCCAAAATCTTAGCGGCGTCACAGGACATCAGGCGGTTCGGCGCTCAAGCAAACGAGCCACAAAGGCTCGGGCCTCCCCGCTGTCGCCGCCAGCCAATTCCGCCAACTCCCGCTGTCGCTCCTGCAAGCTCTGCAGCTGCTGGACCTGGGAAATCGTGCGTCCCGCCTGAACCTGCTTGTGCACCAGCAAATGCTGATCAGCCGCCGCGGCCACCACAGGCTGGTGAGTGACGCAAAACACCTGACGATGAAGCGCCAGTCGCTTCAGCAAAGCCGCCATCGCAGCACTCACTCTTCCACTGACACCTGTATCAATCTCATCAAAGAGCAGAGTGATGCCCTCATCGCTCTGAGCCAGGCAGGTCTTGAGAGCAAGCAAGAAACGGCTCATTTCACCGCCAGAGGCCACCTCCTTAAGGGGAGCCAAAGGCTGATCAGGGTTGGCAGAGAACAGGAACTGCACGCTCTCAGCACCGTCATCGCTTGGCTCGCAGGGCTGGAGATCAACCTCAAAGCGCACAACAGGTAAGGCCATTGGCCGCAAAGCCTGCATCAGCTCTTGCTCGAGAGCCCGAGCTGCTCGCTGCCGAGACGACGACAAGCGAGCACAAACCTCATCTCGCTGTTGCCTGGCGCGCTGTTCAGCCTGCTGAAGATCCTGCAGTAATCCACTAGCACCACCAGGCTGCAGTTCATGACGCAGAGCATCTCGGCGCTCAATCAAACCTGGCAAATCCAGACCATGACGACGCTCAAGCGATTTGAGCTGGGCGATGCGCTCCTGCAAAGCGGCTAGGTGATCGGGATCGGCCTCCAAAGCAGCGGCATAACGATCCAACTGACGGGAGAGGTTCTGCAGTGACGCATGCACGTCTTGCCAATCCTCCACCAAGGATTGCAGCGATCCATCAATAACGGCCATCGCGGACAGTTCCTGATCGCAAGCAGCCAAATGATCAAGAACCGAGGGGGCGTCTTCAGCGCCTTCCTGCAGCCGACCCTGTAATTCCTGACAGCCCTGCTGCAGACGCACTCCATGGCAAAGCCGGTCCTGTTCCTGCTCAAGCTGAACCCGTTCAGCAGGATCATCGAGAACGGCCGCCTCCAGCTCGTCGAGCTGCTGCTGACGAGCCTCATAATCCTGAAGGAGAGCCTCATGATCACGCTGCGCCTGTTGAAGCTCTGCAGCCGCCTGACGCCATCGACGTTGGGCATGACGCACAGGTTCTAAATAGAGGAGATGTTCCTCACCACCAAACTGATCAAGCCAGCGGCGCTGCTGACCGGGGCGCGCGAGCTGCTGAGTCTGCCCCTGACCGGTGAGATCCAGTAATTGGGGGCGCAGCTCGCTGAGCAGCGCACGATTGAGCAATGCACCGTTTAACCGGCTGCGACTGATGTAACGACCCTGCTGAAGACGGAGTTCCCTGCTCAGCAATAGTTCTTCGTCATCGTCAGCTGCGATCTCCTGGGACGCGCACCAGGCCCGCAAAGCTGGGGTCCAGGAAAAGCTGGCCTCAATCGAACCGCGCTCACAACCATCACGCAGCAACCGCTGGGGCAACCCACCACCAGTTACTGCATCAAGAGAATCCAGCAGAATCGATTTTCCTGCTCCCGTCTCACCGGTGAGAACCGTGAAACCTGGGTCGAACACCAACTCCTGGTGATCGATCAGGGCGATATTGCGAATGCTGAGCCCCTTGAGCACACCGCCCCTTGGCAAGCGGGCGCAGCGTAACGGCTCTTACATCAATTAAAAGGGTGTGGCCCCAGCGTTCTCCTCTACCCGGATCAGCCATGACCGCGTTCAGCGATTTCATTGAAGCGGCGGGGCTGAATAGCTACGACCCTGCTGCCATCACAAGGATCTATGCCGGTCACCCACTGCGGCTTCTGAAACGACTGCGTGAGACGCTGATTCCCATTGGCCTGCTGCTACTAGGGGTACTGATTGATCGCCTCAGCGGCCGACTGAACGATCCCGACATTTCACGCAACCGCGCCAGGGAAGCCGCCAACCTGCTGGCCGAGCTTGGTCCTGCCTTCATCAAAGCTGGTCAAGCTCTCTCAACACGACCAGACATCGTTCCACCGGTCCTTCTTGAAGAGCTGGCCCGTCTACAAGATCAACTGCCCGCGTTCCCTAGTGATCAGGCTCGCGAATGCATCGCCGAGGACCTAGGTGCTCCGGTCGATGAGCTTTACGGCAGCCTTGAACCCGAGCCGATCTCAGCAGCTTCACTCGGGCAGGTCTATCGCGGCACTCTTAAAGACGGCCGCACAGTCGCGGTAAAAGTGCAGCGACCTGGACTACGGGAGCAGATCACTCTTGATCTCTACATCGTTCGGAACATTGCCGCCTGGCTCAAAGCCAACATCGGACTGATCCGAAGCGATTTGGTGGCGCTGATCGATGAGCTTGGGCGACGGGTCTTTGAGGAGATGGATTACTTCAACGAAGCCTCCAACGCCGAGCGCTTTGCCGAACTACACCGCCATAACCCCCGAATCGCTGTCCCTGAAATCCACCGCGAACTGACCAGCCGGCGCGTGCTGACGATGGAATGGATCGAGGGGGTGAAGTTGACCCGCCTCGATGCTGTCAAAGCCATGGGCATCGACCCTGATGAACTTGTGGATGTGGGCGTGAACTGCAGCCTGCAGCAACTGCTCGAACACGGGTTCTTCCATGCCGATCCCCATCCAGGCAACCTGCTGGCGCTAGCCGATGGACGTCTCGCTTATCTCGATTTCGGCATGATGAGCGAGGTGACTCGCTCATCAAGAACAGGACTGATCCGTGCAGTCGTGCACTTGGTTAACCGCAATTTCGACTCCCTCTCCAAAGATTTCGTCACCCTGGGCTTCCTTGATGAGGAAGTCGATCTCAGGCCAATCGTGCCGGCCTTTGAAGAGGTCTTCGGGCAAGCAATCGAAGCCGGAGTTAGCCGAATGGATTTCAAGCTGGTCACCGATGACCTATCAGGGGTGATGTATCGCTTCCCCTTCCGGGTACCGCCTTATTACGCCCTAATCATTCGCTCGCTGGTAACCCTTGAGGGCATTGCCCTAAGCGTGGACCGCAACTTCAAAATCCTCGGAGCCGCTTATCCCTATTTCGCCCGCCGCCTGCTGGAAGACGCCGATCCAGATTTACGTCAATCGCTGCGAGAGATGCTGTTTGACGGTGATCAGTTCCGCTGGAGCCGTTTAGAAAATCTTGTCCTCAATGCTGCTAGGCAGCAACAACTTGATCTGGAGCTGCTGTTAGATCAAACCCTGGATTTCCTCTTTTCAGCCAAAGGGGGCCTACTGCGTCAGCAACTGGTCAACGCAGCCGTTGATCAGGTCGATGCCGCAGGTTGGCGCTTGGTTGCAGGACTGGGTCGGCGTCTACCTCTGAGGTTGCGTCCACCCGGCCTGAAAGGCCCACCTCTGGAACGCAGCAATGTCACCCTTCTCGATCTGGAACCGATCCGCGAATTGGTGCGGATCTTGCAGAAACTCCCTGGCTTTGAACCTCGTTTAATCACCAGCCGGTTACCCCGCCTGCTCAATCAACCGGAAATGCGCGCGATGGGAGTGGACCTAGCTCGCGGATTAGCTGAACGCAGCATGGTTCGCCTAGTTCGCGATGTGTTGGTGGAACCACAAATTCGTCAGCAGGTGCAAGTGGAAGAGGCCGCCTAAATTTCCTCTAAACAACCGGCTCGGGGTTCATGTTTGATCTGCCTCCTGTGCTGGCAACGGAGAACGTGGTCTTCGTCAGTGGGGCCTTCAGGCGAACCCTCAAGGTGAGCTCACTTGAGAACTTCGTCGAAACTGGAGTGCCCAAGGGACTGTTGGGGGATCTACTGCGTTTCACCAACCAGGAGCCCGCATCGGTACGCGGCTTACTCAAAACCCAAGTGCCGCTGCCAGTAACCCTCACCAGCCGACTGCTGAACACTCGCATTGGCGAAGCGATTCTTGAGCGTGCCAGCGCCATCGTTCACCCACTAAGGGCTCCTGAAGCTGGAGTCAGTGGCCTCAAAGCCGCCCTGGTACTGGGAGTCGCTGAAAACGATGGCGTCCTAACCCCAATCAGCTTCCTTAGGGCCTACCCAACCGAGGAGATGGCTGTGAACATTCCCCAGTTGATGGTGATTGTGGAAAAAGCAGCTTCCATCAGCGACTTGGTGCAATTTTTCTCCGACGCTCCACTCGATGGCCTGCGTTGATCCCAGCTTCAGAGCTGGGAAAGTAAATTGACCATCCCTCAGGCCACCCCTGTGCCCTTGCTTCGTTCCGTTCGTGGCCTGTTCAAACGGCCCACCACACAGAACTGGTCAGGGCTGATCCATGCCTATGGCCGCTGGCTGCCAGTCAGTGAACGAACTCCTGTAGTGAGCCTCTGCGAAGGAGCCACTCCCTTGGTGCCAGCACCTGCCCTATCGCAGCGGCTCGGACGGGGCATCCAGGTTCACCTCAAGGTGGATGGCCACAACCCAACAGGCAGCTTCAAGGACCGTGGGATGACCATGGCCGTGAGCAAAGCCAAGGAAGCCGGCGCAGAAGCGGTGATTTGCGCCAGCACTGGCAACACATCCGCCGCGGCCGCGGCCTACGCCAGGCGCGGCGGGATGCGGGCTTTCGTGCTGATCCCCGATGGTTATGTCGCTCAAGGGAAGTTGGCCCAGGCGCTGCTTTATGGAGCCGAGGTCCTGGCCGTACGTGGGAACTTCGATCGTGCGTTGACGATCGTGCGTGAGATGGCGGATCAGTACCCCATCACTCTGGTCAATTCGCTCAATCCCTTCCGCCTGCAAGGCCAGAAGACAGCTGCTTTTGAGGTAGTCGATGAACTGGGATGTGCACCGGACTGGCTCTGCATCCCCATGGGTAACGCCGGCAACATCAGTGCTTACTGGATGGGTTTCAAGGAGTACCACCAGGCTGGTCACTGCCGCAATCTGCCGCGGATGATGGGCTTCCAAGCTGCTGGATCTGCTCCCCTGGTCAATGGCTCAACAGTCGAACAACCCGACACCATTGCCACTGCAATTCGTATCGGCAACCCGGCCAACAGGGAGAAAGCACTCAAAGTTCGAGAGGAGAGCGGCGGCGGTTTTGCAGCAGTGACCGACGAGGAGATCCTTGATGCCTATAGGTTTCTCGGCCGTGAAGAGGGTGTGTTCTGCGAGCCAGCCAGCGCAGCTTCAGTGGCAGGACTGCTCAAACGGGCCGATGAGGTGCCTGCCGGATCCAAAGTGGTTTGCGTACTGACCGGCAACGGGCTCAAAGACCCCAACACCGCCATTGATCACAGCGGCGGCGCCTTCCACGGTGACCTGAATCCTGACCTAGAGACCGTTGCAAAAGTGATGGGCTTTTGAGTTCAGCACCAAGCATCAGCGCTAGGAGCTCGGCATGATCCGGGCTTTTTTCATGATTTAAACAGCCAGCCAACTGGCGAACTGTCTGCGGAAAGACCTGTCTTTTGTTGTGCAGAACCTGAGGAGGAAGACACCACCAAGGAACAACATGTTTTCCCCAACCTGAGGAGATGGGGGAGAAGTCTGGATCTCACCCAGGCTGAACCAAAACGCTCCACAGCACTAGTCAGCACAAGTGCTTGGCTACCACTGCGATGTACTGGTTTTCCCCCATCTCCACAGGCCCTACTACGGCTGTTTTTGTAGTTCTTTTCTTTGAACTCTTGAAAGAACTTCAGAAGAGTCTGGGGAACGCGTTGCGGTTTCTTGAGTCGTGTGGAAGCTTGGTAGCGCCTGAAGCCGCGATGGGATGAAACTGGTCTGCAGCCAAGCGGAACTGAACGGCAGCCTCCAGCTGGTTAGTCGTGCCATTGCCGGTCGTCCCACCCATCCGGTGTTGGCGAATGTCCTCGTGACAGCTGATGCAGCAGCAGGCAGGCTCAGCCTGACCGGATTTGATCTCAGCCTTGGCATTCAGACCAGCTTTCCTGCGGTTGTGGAAGCCAGTGGTGCCATCACGTTGCCGGCCAAGCTTTTGACCGACATCGTCAGTCGATTGCCATCTGAGGGCCCTATCACCCTGAGCTGCCCAGAAGGGGAGGAGCAGACTGAGCTGTCAGCTCTCACCGGGAGCTACCAGATGCGTGGGCTCTCGGCTGAAGATTTCCCCGAGTTGCCTCTCGCTCAGAACGGTCAACCTCTTCTACTAAGCGGAGAAGCTTTCGCTGAAGGGCTGCGCAGCACTCTCTTTGCCAGTAGTAGCGACGAATCCAAACAGATCCTCACCGGCATTCATCTCAAGGTGGAAAACGGGGGACTTGAGTTCGCTGCTACCGATGGTCACCGGTTGGCTGTGCGCCGCAATGCCGCGGGCGGTCAGGAGGGCACTGACTCCTTCGCGGTGACCGTTCCCGCTCGCTCCTTGAGGGAACTGGAGCGTTTGCTCTCAGCCCGTCCTTCCGAAGAAGCCATCAGTCTTTTTTGCGATCGAGGTCAGGTGGTTTTCCTCTGGGCTGATCAGGTACTGACCAGCCGCACGCTTGAAGGGACATATCCCAATTACGGCCAGTTGATTCCCGATAGTTTTGGGCGCTCCATCAGCGTGGAGCGCAAGCCATTCATGGCAGCCCTTGAGCGCATTGCTGTATTGGCTGATCAGCACAACAACGTCGTTAAGCTCACCGCGGAGCCGGCTAACGGTCAGTTGCAGCTCAGCGCTGATGCCCTTGATGTGGGCAGTGGTTCGGAAGCGATGTCAGCAAAGATTGAAGGCGAGGAGATCGCGATGGCTTTCAACGTCCGCTACCTGTTGGAAGGTCTCAAAGCCATGCCCGATGCTGAGGTGCGGCTCAATCTCAATACGCCGACAAGCCCTGCCGTTCTGAGCGCAGCCGAGGATGACGCCACCGGTTTCACGTATTTGGTGATGCCTGTTCAGATCCGCAGCTGATTTCAAGCCGGATGGTGCCCTCTCGACAGATTCTGATTAGCGACTTGCTCCGAGCTCGTATTCGAGACGGACTTGGCCAGGACCTCGGGGTTGGCCATCAAATTTGGATGCATCCCCCTTGTCATCGGCTGCTTGGTTGGAGTTCCAGGCCTTCGGCATTTGGTCCCCATCGCATGATCTGGCGCCTTGATCAGTTGCTCCAGCTTGAAGAGGGAGAAGCTCTGGTCGAGGGTGATCCCTGCGATACCGAACAGAGCACCCTTGATCTCTTGCCGACCCTGCTCGATGCCAGCTTGTTGGGTCATGGTGATTCCATTCTCGGGCGCCTTGTCGACGGTGTTGTGGATCGCGCCAGCGGGCGTATCCAGCATTACCTTGTGGCGCGAAGTGATCCGCGTCTGCCGGGTAGCAGTCGCTGGCGTCTCGAGCCTGATCGCTTGATTGATCAGCAACCCGGACAGGTGCATGCGTCTCTCGATCAGCTGGATGATCTGCCCCTGGATCGCGCCAGTATTCGCCAGCAGGTTCTTCGCCGTAGTCGTCAGATCCGTGAGCAGGTTCCGGACTCGATGGATGGCTTTGAGGATCGCCTCCGTTCCTGGGGGCAGCGCCTCTGGGATGGCGGTGAGGATCTGATTGAGCGCTGGCGTGAAGACGATGAGCCTCCAGAACCAGAGCGACGTCAGAGTCGGATGCGAGATCGCTCCCGTGAGTGGGACGACGAATCGGATGGGGATCCTTGGATCTGAGCTCATTCAGACTGGTGTGATCCGTTGAGGCGCGTTGCCCTTGGTCTCCATTCCTGCCCCCGGTGCCTCTGCCTTTGATCAAGCCCCGTCAGCAATTGCGGCCCAGGTCAAGCAGGAGGGACTCACCCGTGAGGATTACAACGAGATCGTCCGCCGTTTGGGTCGGCATCCGAATCGTGCTGAGCTCGGCATGTTCGGGGTTATGTGGTCGGAGCATTGCTGTTATCGCAACTCTCGACCTCTGTTGACGCAGTTTCCGACGGACGGACCTCGGATCCTTGTTGGCCCAGGTGAGAACGCTGGTGTCGTCGATCTTGGTGAAGGGCATCGGCTGGCTTTCAAGATCGAAAGTCATAACCACCCCTCAGCGGTAGAGCCGTTCCAGGGGGCAGCAACCGGGGTGGGGGGCATTCTCAGGGACATCTTCACGATGGGGGCTCGTCCTCTCGCTCTACTGAACGCCTTGCGCTTTGGGCCTTTGGAGGACCCTCGCAACGTTGGCCTGATGGAGGGCGTGGTGGCCGGCATCGCTCATTACGGCAACTGTGTCGGGGTACCCACGGTGGCCGGTGAGGTCGCCTTTGATTCCAGTTACAGCGGGAATCCTCTCGTCAATGCCATGGCTCTCGGCCTGATGGAGACCGAGGAGATCGTTCGCTCCGGTGCCTCTGGTGTAGGTAATCCCGTTGTCTATGTGGGCAGCACAACCGGCCGCGATGGCATGGGCGGTGCCAGTTTTGCCAGTGCAGAACTTAGTGAGGACTCTCTGGATGACCGTCCAGCGGTTCAGGTGGGGGATCCTTTCCTTGAGAAGGGGTTAATTGAAGCTTGTCTTGAGGCCTTCAAAAGCGGCGATGTTGTGGCTGCCCAGGACATGGGTGCTGCTGGGCTGACGTGTAGCTGTGCCGAAATGGCTGCCAAGGGGGATGTCGGCATCGAATTGGATCTGGATCTGGTGCCTGCTCGTGAGACGGGGATGACGGCTTACGAATATCTGCTCTCTGAATCCCAAGAGCGCATGCTGTTCGTGGTGGAGCAGGGCCGTGAGCAGCCTTTGATGCAACGCTTCCGCCGCTGGGGCCTGCAAGCCGCTGTGGTGGGTCGTGTGCTGGAGGAACCGGTCGTCCGGGTGCTGCAGCAGGGACAGGTGGCCGCTGAAGTGCCCTCCAGGGCCCTAGCCGAGGACACACCGATCAATCGTCGCGCTCTGCTCGACCAGCCACCGGAGTCTGTGCAGGAGCTCTGGCGTTGGAGTGAGCAGTCGTTGCCACCATTGCAGGCTTCTGATGCCGGTGAGGCGTTGCTGGCGCTGCTGGATGACCCCACCATTGCCAGCAAGCGATGGGTCTGGCGCCAGTACGACCACCAGGTGCAGGCCAACACAGTGGTCACGCCTGGTGCCGCGGATGCAGCGGTTCTTCGCTTGAGGCCACTGGAGGGGGCCAGGGCCTTGCAGGCCAGTGGGCGAGGTGTGGCAGCGACCGTGGATTGTCCCAATCGTTGGGTGGCGCTCGATCCAGAGCGCGGCGGCATGGCTGCGGTGGCAGAGGCAGCACGAAATCTCAGTTGTGTCGGCGCTGAACCCGTTGCTGTTACCGACAATCTCAATTTCCCTTCACCAGAAACGCCGACGGGTTACTGGCAGCTGGCTATGGCTTGCCGTGGCTTGGCTGAGGCTTGCCGCGCCTTGGCCACACCCGTCACTGGCGGCAATGTCTCGCTGTATAACGACACCCGTCTACCTGATGGGCGGGTCCAGCCGATTCAGCCCACACCTGTGGTGGGCATGGTGGGATTGGTCGAGCAGCTCGAGCGGTTGGTGGGGTTGGCCTGGCCACAGCCTGAACAGATTGGTGTCGCTCATCAGCTGCTTTTGTTGGGTTTGCCATTGGATTGCGCTGCCGATGACGATCGGCTTGGCCTGGGGGGCAGCAGCTATTTGCAGGTTTGTCATGGTTTATGCACCGGCCGGCCGCCGCGGCCGGACCTGGACTTGGAACGTCAGGTTCAGGGAGCTTTGCGGGGAGCGATTCGCCATGGCCTGGTCAGTGCAGCTCACGATCTTTCCGATGGTGGATTGCTGGTGGCTGTTGCTGAAATGGCAATCTCGGCTGGCTGCGGTGCTCAGCTGGAGTTAGTGGCTTCAGACCTGCGATTGGAGCGTTTGCTTTTTGCTGAGGGCGGTGCTCGGATTGTGGTCAGCGTCAGCCCAGAGCGGTTGGAGGCACTGCAGGCCTACCTCTTGGAACAGGGGTGCAGTTCCCAGTGGTTAGGGACTGTGCAGCAAGATCCCAAGCTGGTGGTTCGTCAAGGTGAGATCAACCTCTTGGATCAAACGCTGGCGAGCCTGCATGATGCTCACGGTCAGGGCCTACCGCGGCGCCTGCAACAGCAAGCTCTCGGGCACAATGGTTAAGCAATTATGAAGGCCATGCCTGTCGTGCATCCCCACTGGGTGGATCAGTCCAGCGCGCGGCCAGACCGGATGGAGGAGGCCTGTGGGGTTTTCGGGGTTTTAGCCCCGGGCCAGCAGGTGTCCAGCCTCTGCTATTTCGGCCTTTACGCCCTTCAGCACCGCGGTCAGGAAGCGGCTGGTATCGCCGTGTTTGACGGTGACCGGGTGCGGTTGCACAAGGACATGGGCCTCGTCAGTCAGGTGTTTGATCAGGATGTGTTGGAGCGCATGCCTGGTGATTGCGCGATCGGCCACACCCGTTACTCCACCACTGGTAGCTCCAAGGTTTGTAATGCCCAACCTCTGGTGCTGATGACCCGGTTGGGCCCTTTTGCGCTGGCTCATAACGGCAATCTCGTCAATGCCATGCAGTTGCGTGAGCAGCTGCTTGAGATTGGCTGTCAGCTCAGCGGCACCACAGACAGCGAACTGATCGCTTTTGCGGTGCAATATCAGGTCAACCAGGGCCTCGACTGGGATGAGGCCATCAAGGCAGCCGCTCGCCAGTGTCAGGGGGCCTTCAGTTTGGCTATCGGCACGCCGGAGGCGCTGTACGGGTTGCGCGATGGCTACGGCTTGCGACCGTTGGTGTTCGGTCATTTGCCGGAGACCGAGCAAGCCTCCTGGGTGGTGAGCAGTGAAACCTGCGGCCTCGACATCGTTGGCGGCCGTTTTAGTGATGACGTAGCCCCCGGTGAGCTGGTGCGTTTCCGCTCTGGGGAATCCCAGCCTTTCCGCAGTCGCTGGATTGAGGAGACACCCAAGCTTTGTGTGTTTGAGCTGATTTACTTCGCGCGTCCTGATAGCCGTTTTTTTGGCGAGTCGTTGTACAGCTACCGCAAGCGCATCGGCCAACGGTTGGCTCAGGAATCACCGGTTGAAGCGGATCTTGTAGTCGGTGTGCCCGATTCCGGTATCCCCGCTGCCATTGGTTTTTCTCAGAGCAGTGGCATCCCCTTTGGTGATGGCTTGATCAAGAACCGTTATGTGGGTCGCACGTTCATTCAGCCCACCAAGGTCATGCGGGAGGCGGGTATCCGGGTCAAGCTCAATCCTTTACCTGATGTGCTTGAAGGTCAGCGCATCGTTGTGGTGGACGACTCAATTGTGCGCGGCACCACCAGTCGCAAGCTTGTTCATGCCTTTAGGGAAGCCGGTGCCAAGGAGGTTCACATGCGCATAAGCTCCCCGCCGGTTACCCATCCCTGCTTCTACGGCATCGACACTGATTCCCAGGATCAGCTGATCGCGGCACGCTTGCGCATTGAGGAGATCGAAGCTCACCTCGGAGTGGACTCTCTTGCTTACCTGACTCGTGAAGGCATGCTCCATTGCGCTCAGGAACAGAGCGAAAACTTCTGTTCGGCTTGTTTTGATGGGAACTATCCGATTCCGGTGGAAGAGGGCATGCGCAACAGCAAGTTGATGCTGGAGCCGGCCGGTGTAGCCGCCAACCTCACCCGGTGATCAACGGAATCAATTCCTGAACCGCTTGACCATTGGGGAGCTCCAGCTGTGATCCGGCCCCGCGGCCATCCTCCACATCAAGGCAGCTTGTTTGCACTCGTAGGCTGCCCCCGTTCGTGGTGATGGCCACTACATCTGTTGTTGTACGCAAGTCCACCAGCTGATCGGAGCGCTCGTTAAAACGCAGACCGATCTCACCAAGATCACCTCGCTGGCAGCGTCTCAGACTTCCCATCGCCAAGCGTTTGAGTTGTCCTTGGTGACTGACTAGCAGCAGATCACCCGCTGCATCAGAGGCCGCGGCGCCGACGATCGATTCGCCTGGCAGCAGGCGCATCAGAACTGGTCCTTGAGCAGTTCGTCCCATCAGTGGCACGGTCCGTTCATCAATCGGCAGGCGCAACATGCGCCCGGTGCTGCTGGCAACTGCCAAGTCTTCACTGCTGCGGCAAAGGACGGCTCGTTCGAGCTGAACGCCGTCTTTGAGCTTCAGTACTGAAGTGGCACGACCTGAGAGGTCCCGCAGATCAGTCCCGGCAAGGCGCTTGAACCGGCCATCGCTGCTTAGTAGGCCGACACTGAAGTCCTCCTCTGACGGTGGCAGCAGAATGACGTCTACAACGCGTTCAGTCTGACCAGTGACGCTGTCGGGCAGGAATTTGTCCAGTGCTCCCGGTTGCTGCGCTGCAAATTCCCAGCGCAGGGCTGCCACTCGTCCGCCACTGGTGAAGGCCAGCAGTTGCGGTACCGGTTGAACCGGAAGGATTAGTCGAGCACTAGCACCATGTTCCCCAAAAGGAACAGGCTCTTGAAGGTGCAGGCGCCCAAGCATCTGGGGGCTAGCAATGCGCAGTTGACCGTCGTTTTGAAGCAAAAGGCTGTGGTCGCTGCTGATCGTGGCCAGAGCCTGCTGGCGTTGCATTTCGGTGTTGGGCCGCTGAGCTGCGGCGCGCTGTGCCACCAGGTCATCGCCTCCCTCCTGCAGCCGAGTGCGTCGTGGGGTGGCGTAGCGCTTACGAAGTTGCGTCAGTTCGCTCACCAGCGTGTCCAGCATGGTGCTGCGGTCTTCCAGCAGGTGACGCAGACGGCCCTGCTCCTCGCGCAAATCATCGAGTTCCTGGCGCAGGCTTTCTTGTTCGAGGCCTGTTAGTCGTCTCAGCGGCATCGCCAGCACCGCATCAGCTTGGCGTTCGCTCAGATCTAAGCGCACTTGCAGGCTGGCTCGAGCCGTGGCTGCATCTCTGGCGTCCTGAATCATCTGGATCACGTCGGCCAGGGCATCAAGAGCCTTGATTAGGCCTTCCACTACTTCGAGACGTTCTTCGCACCGGCGCAGGGCATAGCGGGTTCGCCGCACCATCGTCAGTTCCCGGTATTCCAGGAACTGCTGTAGTAGCTGCCGCAGGCTGAGCTGCAGTGGCTGACCGTTCACCAGTGCCAACAAGATCGAGCCGAAGTTGCACTGCAGTGATGTGCGTTTGTGCAGTTCTTCCAGAACTTGTTCGGGATTGGCATCACGGCGCAGTTCCACGACGACTCTCATGCCTTCCCGGTCGCTCTCATCGCGGATGTCCGCAATGCCGGCCACCTTGCCGTCATTGACCTGCTCGGCGAGTTTCTCAATCCAGCCAGCTTTGCTGAGCTGATAAGGCAGTTCGGTGATCACCACGGCATTGCGTTTATGTCGTCCTTTGCCGGGTTGGACTTCTTCGATGTGGGCAACGCCCCGCATCGGGATGCTGCCGCGGCCGTTGAGGTACGTGTCGCGTACGCCGCTGCCGGTCAGCACAACACCACCAGAGGGGAAATCAGGGCCGGGGATGAGCTCCAGCAGCTTTTCATCGCTGAGCTCGGGGTTTCTGGTGAGTGCCACTAGGGCATCCACTACCTCACCGAGGTTGTGGGGAGGGATGCTGGTGGCCATGCCTACGGCAATGCCAGTGCAGCCGTTAAGGAGCAAGAAGGGCAGCTGGGCAGGTAGAACCGTCGGCTCCTGCTGTGATCCGTCAAAGTTCGGCGCGAAATCGACCGTGTCGTTGCCGATCTCCTCCAGCATTCCCTGGTGTGAAATCGGTGCCAGGCGGGTTTCGGTGTACCGCATCGCCGCTGGTGGGTCGTCGTCGACCGAACCGAAGTTGCCGTGGCCATCAAGCAGCGGGTGCCGGCACCCGAAGGTCTGAACTAGCCGCACCAGCGCGTCATAGACCGCCTGATCGCCATGGGGGTGGTATTTGCCTAGTACATCGCCTACGACACGGGCGCACTTGCGGTACGGACGATCCGGGGTGAGCCCCAGCTCGTGCATGGCGAAGAGGATCCTTCGCTGCACCGGTTTGAGTCCGTCTCGCACATCAGGCAAGGCCCGACCCACGATCACGCTCATCGCGTATTCGAGATACGAGCGCTGCATCTCCTGATGCAGGGAAATCGGAACGATGCGCTCGTCCGCCATGCGGCGTGGGTCAGAGCCGAACAGTGCCGCTCAGCCTACAGATGTTGATCAGGAATCTTCAAAGGTGGCGAGGCCCTTGGCCCGCTCCACAGCGCTCTTGATTTGCTCGTCTTGGAACATCTCAGCGGTCACCTCCCGTAGCTTTGGGCCCCAGAGCTGATCCTTTTGGAAGGAGTTCAGGACGTAGTCCGGCTGCTTGATCAAGGCCTGCACAGCCAGACTCACCACATCGGCAGAAGTGTCGCCATCGGCGTAGAGAGCAGCGGCAAGAGCCAGGGTGGGTTCGGCTTCTCCTGAGCTGAGTTCAACAGCGCGTCGCCACCGGGTGATCGCTTCTCTGGTGTTGCCCTGCTCATAAAGAACAATGCCTTGGTTGTTCACCGCTTCCCAGAAGTTTTCCCGCAGGCTGGTGGCTTTCTCAAATGAACGCAGGGCGGGACCCAGCTCGTTGAGCTTGATTTGGGCATTACCTAAATCAAAGTAAGCACCAGGGTTTTTCGGATCCAGGCGCAGTCCTTGCCGCAGGAGTTTCTGGGCGGCGGCCGGCTTTTCGTTGCGCAGGTTCAGGGCGCCTTCGGCGAACCAGACCCCAGGATTTTTGGGATCCAGTTTCTTAGCTTGTCCAAGGGCCTCTTCGGCCCGTTTGGTTTGCTCGGCTTCGTTCTTGTTATTAGTGCTGCGCAATTCGGCCTCCGCGAGCACCAGCCAGGCCCGAGGATCTTTGGGAAGCAGCTGCACGGCGAGAAGTCCAAGTCGTCGAGCCTCTTCCACTTGACCGATCCGCAGTAGTCCTGCAGCAGCACCGGCGATATTCAGGCCAGCATCATTGAGCTCCTCAGTGGAGGGCAGAAACACATAGGGCACAAGGGCCCTAGCCGGCAGAGGTGTACACCACAGCGCGGCAGCAGCGATTAGGGGCGGCAGCCATCCACGCATTGCCACTCCCGGCAAATGAGCGCTCAGCCTAGGTGTCGCAGATTGCGGCGCCACATCCAAGGTTTGATGCGCCGCAGTGCAGACGCCCGCAATTTTTCACTCCAGTCCGCATCACTCCAAGTCATCATTTCTGACTTGGTGCTGCTCAAGATCCAAGGTCGTGGTTGCACCTCTGGATCACTGCTTGGCCTGGCATGTTGTTCATTCCAGGGACAGACCTCCTGGCAGATGTCGCAGCCTGCGATCCAGTCATGCAATGGCAATGGCAGCGATGGATCTCTGTTTTCGATCGTGTGAAAGGCGATGCAGCGTCGGCTGTCCACGACAAACGGTTCGTTCAGGGCATTGGTGGGACAGGCGGGTAGGCAGCGGCTGCAACTTCCGCAAAACGGTTTAGCTGGTTCATCAGGTTCCAGCTCCAGGTCAGTGAGCAGATGGCCCAAAAGCAACCAAGACCCATGGCTGGTGCTGATGAGGTTCCCGTTTTTGCCGATCCAGCCCAGCCCTGCTTCCTCTGCCCAGCTCTTGTCCATCAGGGGTGCACTGTCCACACACGCACGCCACCGACAATCAGGTTGCTGTTGATCCAGCCAGCGGCCCAGCCGTCGTAGTCGTTGGTCAATGACGCGGTGATAGTCCCGGCCCCAGCCGTAGCGCGCGATGCGTGGGATGCCTGGCTTCTGTTGGTCGCTGACGTAGTAGTTCAGCCCTACTGCCAGCACGCTCCGGGCGCCAGGGAGCAGGGCAGTGGCATCCTGTCGACGAGGGTCATGCATCCAGGCCATACCCGCCTGGTGGTCTTGCTCTAGCCAGCGCTGCAGCGCTGCTGTACGCATCCTTAGTCGTTCGCCACCGGGCAGACGCGCGACTCCTGCGATAGCAAAGCCTTCGCTTAGAGCCTGGGCTTTCAGTCTTGTGGCAAGTCCGGCCGGCACCCGTACAGTTGCGCCGCATCAGCATTCTCTCGTGTCTGACACCTCCACTTCCCGACTTGCAGGGCTGCTCCGTTGGATGGGCGGCGTGCTGGTGATCTTGCTCGGGTTCGAGCTGATGGCGGTGCTTGTGGCCAATGCCTGGGATCAGGAGGCTTTCCGTCAGCTGGTCGTGGACACCTTGATCAGCAATGGGCCTATGGCCTTGATCGGTCTGCTGTTGATGTTGCTCGCTTCCCGGCTTGATTTCCCTGCCCAGCGGCGGAGCCCCCTGAGCTGGACTGTTCTTGTGGTTGGGGCTTTGCTATCGCTGGCGATGTTTGTCGCGGTTCCTGTCACGGTTGGTGGTAATCGTTTGATCCAGGCCGATGCGGATCAAGCTGTCAGCCAGAAGCGGGGTGAGCTGGAGCGGGCTGAATCCGAGAGCAAGGAACCCAAGCTCCTAGAGGTCCTTGAGGATCAGTTGGTTCAGGCAGGACAGGTCTCCGCTGATGCCAAGCCCGAAGACAAACAGGCACAAGTTCAGGCTCTGATTAACCAGCGCCTTGATCAGCTGCGACAACAGCTCACCCAAGCTGAGCAGGCACGGGACCTCACCATGGGTCAGCGTCAGCTTGGCGGAACAGCCGTGGCCATCGTGCTGGCGTTGTCATTCTTGGTGGTTGCCCTGGTTGCAATCCTCTGAGGGGGACGCCCGTCGCTAAGTTGCAAGGGCGTTTTTGTACGCCTCGCTGCTTTGGTTCAGTCCCGCTCACGTCAGGAGCAGCCGGTCAATGTGCGGCTGCAGCAGGATCTGAAAAATGACCTGATCGCTGGTCTGCTTGTTGTCATCCCCTTGGCGACGACGATTTGGCTGGCCACTGTGGTGACTCGGTTCGTGGTGAGTTTTCTCACTTCTGTGCCGAAACAGTTCAATCCCTTCAACACTCTCAATCCGCTGTTGCAGGAGCTGATCAATCTTTCGGTAGGTCTGCTTGTACCGCTGCTGGGAATTTTGTTGATCGGCCTAATGGCCCGAAACATTGTTGGGCGTTGGCTGTTGGATTTCGGGGAGGGCACTCTGGCTCGGATTCCCCTGGCCGGTTCGGTTTACAAAACGCTCAAGCAGATTCTCGAGACGGTGCTGAGGGATAACAGCACCCGTTTCCGCCGGGTGGTCCTGGTGGAGTACCCCCGGGAAGGTATCTATGCCCTTGGATTTGTGACCGGCATGCTCAGTGCCGGCATGCAGGCCAGCTTTCCCCAGCCGATGGTGAGCATTTTTATTCCGACTGCGCCGAATCCCACCACCGGTTGGTACAGCATTGTTCCGGAGTCCTCTGTCAAGGATTTGGACATGAGTGTCGAGGATGCCTTCCGCACAATCATTTCTGCGGGCATCGTCAATCCCGACGAGCGGCCGGCCCAGAGCAATCGCAGCTTCTCCAGCTTGCTGGCGCAATTGCGGCCTACCCCGATGGCAGCTCCACCTAAGGCCTGATTCATGCAGAACCGCACCATCGCCAGGGAGCTGGCGCTGCTGATCCTTGGTCAGCTTCAGGAGTTTGGTCAGCGTGGTGATCTAAGCACTGAACAGTTGTTGGCCCAGGCCATGGCCTCACTGAACAGTCATCTGCGTGAGTCACTTGATCGCAGTGCTGAGGAGCTGCAGCAGGCGCAGCAGTCTTTGCTCGATAGTGAACTCTCAGAAGGTGAGCTGCCCAAGGTGCGTGATCACCTGCGCCAGGGCTTGGAACGCGCCGAGCAGGTGCTCAACCGGCTTTCGTCAAGTCTCGAGTTTCCGCGGCTGTTGTTGCTGGCTGATCAGCGCGAATTGCGCGAGTGGGCCCTCGAGCGCTCCAAGGCTGTTGCCGCTTCTCAGCCTGATCTTGATCAGCGCATTGATGCGGTGATGGAGGGTTGGCGTCTCACCCGTCTGCCTCGTATTGATCAGGACATCCTGAGGTTGGCTGTTGTGGAGATTGATCGCTTCTCCACCCCATCAGCTGTGGCCTGCAATGAAGCTGTTGAATTGGCTCACCGCTATAGCGATGAAGCTGGTCGACGCATGATCAACGGCGTTCTGCGGCGCTACACCACAGCACATCCCGCCTGAGTACATGGCTGATTTCGACTGGTTCCAGCGTCAAGACGGCAGCGAGAGTGAGGGTCAGGGTTCCTCAGCGGAAGATTCTCTGGATTGGGCCCGCCAGGCCTATGCACGGCTCAAGGCCCAGCAAGAAGCCCAGAAGCTTGCCGTTGAGACGGAACAGACCAGTGAGCCTGCTCCACTTTCGGCATCAGTCTCTGAATCTGCAGGGTTGCCTGAACCGAAGCAAGAATCTGAGCTGATGCTGCAAGCTCCAGCTGTTGAGCAGGTTGAGCCTGCAGTTCAGCTGCCTGAGCCGCAGCAAGAATCCGAACTGGAACCAGAAGCGGCGCAGCCACTGTCCTGGCTCGAGCAGGCTGCTGCCCGACGCCAGGAACGACTGGATGAATTGGTTGTTCCTGAGCCGCAGCAAGAGCTCCAGTCCGTTGATTCAGCAGAAGTCCACAAGACAGATCTAGAGCTTGCTGAGCAGGAATCGACTCCTGGTGACAGTCCAGAGGCTGAACCTCAGCTTGGACAGCTTGATGATGAGTTCCTCTGGTCTGCTGAGGTGCTGGCGGCTCAGGGTCGCAAGGTTGAACAGGTCTCGCTGGAGGAGATCGATTGGTTGGGGCGGTTGCGGCGCGGCATGGAGAAGACGCGCCAAAACTTCGTTACCACGTTGTTAGAGAACCTTGGCTCTGATCCACTGTCTGAGGAATCTCTCGATGACATTGAGACTCTCTTGTTGCAGGCCGATGTTGGGGTGGAGGCCACTGATCAGGTGCTCGATCGTCTGCGGCGACGCATGAATGAGCAGGTGATTGATGGTGGTGAGGCCCTTGATTTGCTCAAGCAGCAGTTGCGCGAGCTGCTCGATGCACCTCTGCAGCAGAGCGGTGCGGCAGCCCTACTTGCCCCAAAGAAAGGCACGCTCAACATCTGGTTAATGGTGGGCGTCAACGGTGTCGGCAAGACCACCACCCTTGGCAAGGTGGCCAACCTGGCAGTGCGCAGCGGCTATAGCTGCCTGGTTGCCGCTGGTGACACTTTCCGTGCAGCGGCTGTGCAGCAGCTTCAGGTATGGGCTGAGCGCAGTGGGGTTTCAGTGGTGGCTAATCCCTCAGCCAATGCCGATCCTGCGGCTGTCGTTTTTGATGCCATCGGTGCAGCGCGATCTAAAGGCAGCGAACTACTTCTTGTTGACACCGCAGGCCGGCTGCAGACCAAGCACAACCTTATGGAAGAGCTTGCCAAGGTGCGTCGGGTGGTGGATCGTCTAGCGCCTGAGGCGGTTGTGGAGTCATTGCTGGTGCTCGATGCCAGTCAAGGTCAGAACGGCCTGCGGCAGGCCATGGCTTTTGCTTCCGCTGCAGGATTGACTGGTGTGGTGCTCACCAAGCTCGATGGCACAGCTCGCGGCGGTGTCGCTCTGGCCGTAGCTTCCGAAAGCAAATTGCCGATCCGTTTCATCGGCGCTGGGGAAGGACTTCGGGATTTACGTCCCTTTAATAGTTTTGAGTTTGTGGAGGCCCTGCTGGCGCGGGCCTGACCCAGGTGTCGTCGCTAGTTTGGAAGCCCCAGCGGCAGCCCAATGGGCGGAACGCCGCCTGCACATCGCTTTTCCCCTTCAGAGGCGATCACCCCAGCGGCCTCGCTGAGGCAGCTGATTGACAGCCTTAATCGAGAGCAGCGCCGTAATCAGGAACTGCTTGCCTCACTGGGATTCGCTCTCCGCAGTTTCACCAATCTCAGTCGTTTTCTGGAGTTAGTGCCTCTCCTTACTGCTCGCTTGGTGGAGGCCGAAGGGGCGGTTTTACTCACCTTTCGTAGTGACGGTGGTCTTTGGCGTGAGCAGTTGCATGGCTCAACCCAGGAGCGCTGCGGCAAACTTTTGCGTCTGCTGGCGGGTCTGCAGGACAGCGAACTGGACCGTGATGCCGGTGATGAGGCCATGGCCTCACGCCTTGATCAGTTGGTGCGACGTCAGCTCGGTGATGTGCAGCTTTTTGGTACTTCGGTGGTCGCCAAGAATCGCCAGCGGGGCCGCTTGTACGTTTTCAGCGGTGATCCCCAGTTCTCCTGGAGTGAGGTGCGTCGCCGTCACGTACAGCTGGTGGCTGATCAGACGGCGGTGGCGATCGAAAACGAACTGTTGCTTGAGGAGATGCGCCGTCACCAGCGCCTCGATCAGCAACTCAATATTGGAGGTGAGATCCAGGCTGAGCTGTTGCCCAGCCGATGCCCTGTCATTGATGGGGTGGAGCTGGCAGCTAGTTGCCGTCCGGCTTTTCAGGTGGGAGGCGATTATTACGACTTCATCCCAACCCGTCCCCAGCTCAGCGGGAAACGACGCGAGCAGGGCCGTTGGGCTTTGGTGATGGGGGACGTGATGGGTAAGGGCATCCCAGCTGGTCTGTTGATGACACTTCTGCGCGGCATGCTGCGTGCTGAGGTGCTTACTGGCCTACCGCCTGATCGCATCCTGCATGACCTCAATGAGCTGGCCCAAGAGGATTTGGCTCACTCCAACCGATTCGTGACGCTCTTTTATTCGGAGTTTGATCCGCGAACAAGGGTCTTGCGTTTTAGTAATGCAGCCCATAACCCTCCGCTGATCTGGCGACGTCAGGGTCACACCGTTGAGCGACTTGATGCACCAGGTTTGTTGATCGGTTTGCAGCCCGATGCCGACTATGGCTGCGAGCAAGTTCAGCTCGAGCCCGGTGACGTGTTGCTGTATTACACCGATGGGGTGACTGAAGCCAGTGGGGTGGGCGGTGAGCGCTTTGATGAGGAACGTCTAATGCGTGCGCTGTTGGCAATTTGCAAGAGCGTTCCTGATGCCCAAGGCATTCTTGATCAGCTGTTCGCCCGCCTTGATCGCTTTGTCGGTGCCGGTCGTCATCTTGAAGATGACGCATCCATGGTGGTGTTGAAGGTCCACGATGAGGTGGTCTTGCCTGCTATCTAGGGTTTCCATGAGCGGATCAGAGGGCGTCACCGGTAGCTCCGGCACTGCTTGGAGCGACCGTTTTGAGCAGGGTCTTCATCCAGTTATCGAACGCTTCAATGCTTCCATTGAATTTGATATTGCCTTGCTGCAGCAGGACCTTGATGGTTCTGTCGCCCATGCGCGCATGCTGGGCCGTTGCGGTTTGATCAGTAAGGCGGAGAGTACTCAGCTGATTGATGGTCTTGAGGCAGTGCGGCGGGAGGCGACTGCTGGTGATTTCAAACCAGGACTGGAAGCCGAGGACGTTCATTTCGCTGTTGAGCGACGTCTGATTGAGCTGCTGGGTCCTTTGGGCAAGAAGCTCCACACCGGTCGCAGCCGCAATGATCAGGTGGGTACGGACCTGCGCTTGTGGTTACGTCAGCACATTGATGGCATCGATGTGCTGCTGCGCCGTTTCCAGAGGGCCCTGTTTCGACATGCCGAAGCTCATCTCGACACTCTGATTCCCGGTTACACCCATCTTCAGCGGGCCCAGCCCCTGTCCTTGGCCCATCACCTGCTCGCCTATGTGGAGATGGCCGAGCGGGATCGTATGCGTCTTGTGGATGTGCGCCATCGCGTCAATCTCTGCCCCTTGGGTGCAGCGGCTTTGGCGGGAACACCATTACCGATCGACCGGCGCCAGACCGCTGCAGATCTTGGGTTTGAGGGGATCTATGCCAACAGCCTTGATGCGGTCAGTGACCGCGATTTCACCGTCGAATTCAGTGCGGCTGCATCCTTGGTGATGGCTCACCTCAGCCGCTTGGCGGAGGAAGTGATCTTTTGGGCCAGTGAGGAGTTCGCCTTCATCCGCCTCACTGATCGCTGTGCCACTGGCAGCAGCCTGATGCCGCAGAAGAAGAACCCTGATGTGCCCGAACTGGTGCGCGGCAAGACCGGTCGGGTCTTTGGGCATCTGCAGGGCTTGCTCACCATGATCAAGGGCCTGCCCTTGGCATACAACAAGGACTTTCAGGAGGACAAGGAAGCCCTATTTGATGTGGTTTCCACGACTGAGGCTTGCCTGGAAGCGATGGCGATCCTGTTTGAAGAGGGTCTCAGCTTCCGTCCTGAACGGCTCAATACCGCTGTGGCCAGTGATTTCTCCAATGCCACCGATGTTGCTGACTACCTTGTCTCGCGCGAGGTCCCCTTCCGCGAGGCCTATCAATTGGTGGGTCGCTTGGTAAAGACTTGTCTTCAGGAAGGCATCCTCTTACGGGATCTCCCGTTGCCTCGATGGCAGGAGCTGCATCCCGCATTTGATGACGATATTTTTGCTGCCATCGCTCCGCGTCAGGTTGTTGCTGCTCGCTGCAGCGAAGGGGGTACGGGCTTTGATCAGGTCCGCTCACAACTGCAGCGATGGCAGCCTGTGCTGATGTCGTCTCAATGACATCGATCAGTAGGAGCCTGCCGGTCTAGATTTTGTAAGTTCCCCACATTGTGGGGAGACTTTCACCTATCAACGGTCCATTGGGTCCCTACGGCCAGTGAGTATTTTTGTCGGCAACCTCCCCTTCCGTGCGGAACAGGAGGACATCATCGAACTGTTCGCCTCTTTTGGTGAGGTCACGAACTGTTCTCTCCCTCTGGAGCGTGATACCGGCCGCAAGCGTGGCTTTGCTTTCGTCGAAATGGTCGATGAAGCCACAGAAGAGCGAGCGATCGAGGCACTCCAGGGCACCGAGATGATGGGGCGCCCCTTGCGCATCAACAAAGCAGAGCCGCGTGGCGGTGGTCGTGGTGGCGGTGGCGGTTACGGCGGTGGTGGCGGTCGCGGCGGCTATGGCGGCGGCGGCGGTTACGGCGGCGGTGGTGGTCGCGGCGGCTATGGCGGCGGCGGCGGCGGTTACGGCGGCGGCGGTGGTGGCGGCGGCTACCAGGATCGTGGCGGTTACGGCGGCGGTGGTGGAGGCGGCT
>CAJWXK010000009.1 GCA_913048995.1 uncultured Synechococcus sp.
AAATTGCTCGCCCAGGTGCTCCCTGGCGAGCAGATTGGTAAGCACAACAAACCGGCTGCCGAGTTGCTGGCGCAGCAGCCGGTTTTTGTTGGTTCAGTGCGCAACCCGTGGGCCTGGTACGTCTCGCTCTGGGCCTATGGCTGTCAGCAGGAGGGAATGCTGCATCAGGCACTCACCCACCGCTGCGGAAGTCCTCGCGGTCTTGGCTGGCGGGCTGAGCCGGCCTATGCCTTACGCCGCTGGCTGCACAGCTTTAAGCAGGACAGTCGCAGCTGGCAGGATCTCTATGGCGATGTGCAGAACGTCGAAGCCTTTCGCACTTGGTTGCACTATCTCCATCAGTGGCCGCGGCGTTGGGACAGCGGCGAGCATTTTGCTCGTCATGCCTGTTGCCGTTCAGTGGGGTTGATGACCTATCGCTATCTCGATTTCTTCTGCCGGGGCGGCTTCAGAAGTATCAACGATCTTGAGGGTCTGAAGCGCTTCAACGAGGAGCACAACTACATCGGCCACATGATCCGCACCGAAAAGCTTGAGCAGGATCTACTCGCGGTGTTGGCTGCTGTAGATGTGTCCGTTAGCGATGAGCAACGCCTCCTGATCCTCGGCGGTGGCCGCAGTAATGCCTCCCGAGGCAAGCGCACCGCCTGGCAGGAGTACTACGACCAGACCTGCATCGAGCTGGTGGCACAGCGTGATGAGTTAATCATCGAGCGTTATGGCTATGCACCGCCACTGCTTTAGGCCTCGGCTAGCAGCTTCGCTTCTTCGGCGTCGCTGAGGACTCTGCCGTCATCGGAGAAACCTTCCACCTGATCGAAGTTCAGGTAGCGGTAGAGCTGATCTCGGTTGGGATCAATCTTCTCAGCAGCGATCGCAAGGTATTCCTCCTTAGTGGGGATCCGTCCCAGCTGGGCACAGACTGCCGCGAGTTCAGCGCTGCCGAGATACACCTGGGCCCCATTGCCGAGGCGATTGTTGAAGTTGCGAGTGCTGGTGGAGAACACCGTGGTGTTGTCCTCCACCCTGGCCTGGTTGCCCATGCAGAGTGAGCAGCCGGGCAGCTCCATGCGTGACCCTGCTGCTTCAAACGTGGCGTAGTAGCCCTCATCCTTCAACGTCTCTTCATCCATGCGAGTCGGCGGACAGACCCATAAGCGGGCAGTGTTTTCGCCCTGCCCCTCCAGCACGGTCGCAGCAGCGCGGTAGTGACCAATGTTTGTCATGCAGGAGCCGATGAACACCTCATCAACTGAGTCACCGGCGACATCAGAGAGCGTTTTGACATTGTCGGGGTCATTGGGGCAAGCCACGATTGGCTCTGTAATCGCGTTGAGGTCGATGTCGATCACCGCGGCATATTCGGCATCGGCATCAGCCTCGAGCAGCTGGGGATCGGCCAGCCAGGTCTCCATTGCCTTGATGCGCCGCGCGAGGGTTCGGGCATCGCTGTAGCCACGGGCGATCATGTTTTTGAGTAGTGCCACGTTGCTACGCAGGTATTCGCTGACGGTTTCAACGCTGAGTTTGATCGTGCTGCCGGCGCAGGATCGCTCGGCGGTGGCATCGGTGAGCTCGAAGGCCTGCTCCAGCTTTAGGTCAGGCAACCCTTCGATCTCCATGATCCGGCCGTTGAAGACGTTTTTCTTGCCGGCTTTCTCCACCGTCAGTAACCCCTGTTCGATCGCCACATAAGGGATGGCGTTGACTACATCGCGCAGGGTGACCCCTGGCTGCAGCTCGCCGCTGAAACGCACCAGCACTGATTCGGGCATGTCGAGTGGCATCGCGCCGATGGCTGCGGCAAACGCCACCAGGCCGGAGCCGGCCGGGAAGGAGATGCCGAGGGGGAAGCGGGTGTGGCTGTCTCCGCCTGTGCCCACGGTGTCAGGTAGGAGCATGCGGTTGAGCCAGCTGTGAATGATGCCGTCACCGGTGCGCAGGGAGATGCCGCCCCGGGAGCTGATGAAATCTGGCAGTTCGGCATGGGTTTTGAGGTCTACCGGTTTGGGGTAAGCCGCTGTGTGGCAGAAGCTCTGCATCACCAGATCAGCCGAGAAGCCAAGGCAGGCCAGCTCCTTCATCTCATCGCGGGTCATTGGGCCGGTGGTGTCCTGGCTGCCAACGCTGGTCATCAGTGGCTCGCAGCTGGTGCCAGGACGCACACCGGGGAGACCGCATGCACGGCCCACCATTTTTTGGGCGAGGGTGAATCCTTTGCTGCTTGGTGTTGCTGCTCCCGGTCGGATGAACAGCTCCGAAGCAGGTAGTCCCAGCTGGGCCCGCACCTTGTCCGTGAGGGCGCGGCCGATCAGTAGAGGGATACGACCGCCGGCGCGCACCTCATCGCTGATGGTGCTTGGTTTGAGCTCAAACCGGCTGACTATTTCACCGTCGCGCTCGATCGTGCCTGCATGGGGGCGAATGGTGATCACATCACCGCTGTTGAGTTTGCTGACGTCACATTCGATCGGCAGGGCACCGGAATCCTCTGCGGTGTTGAAGAAGATTGGTGCAATTTTGCCGCCGAGGATTACACCGCTACCGCGCTTGTTGGGCACGTGGGGGATGTCGTTGCCGGTGTGCCAAAGCACCGAGTTGATGGCTGATTTGCGCGAGCTGCCGGTACCCACTACATCGCCTACGTAGGCCACCGGGTGTCCTTTGGCTTTGAGGCTCTGCAGCTCCTCAAGCCCTCCCGGCATGCGGGTTTCCAGCATCGCTGTGGCGTGCAGTGGAATGTCCGGACGAGTGGTGGCGTGAGTGGCTGGCGAAAGGTCGTCGGTATTGGTTTCACCTTCCACCTTGAAAACGGTCACGGTGATGGTTTCAGGTAGCTCTGGTTTGGCTGTGAACCATTCCGCGGCAGCCCAGCTATCGACTACCTGCTGCGCATAGCTATTGCTGGCTGCCAGCTCAAGAACATCGTTGTAAGCGTCGTAGACCAGCAAAGTCCGGCTGAGTCCCTCAGCAGCCGCGGCTGCGATTTTGCTATCGCTGTTGCTCAGCAGTGCGATCAGGGCCGCAACGTTGTAGCCACCAATCATGGTGGCTAGCAGCTTGGTGGCCTCGAGTGGATTTACCAGCGGGCTAGTGCGCTGGCCCTGGGCGATAGCACTGAGCCAATCCGCTTTGACGTAAGCCGCCTCATCCACTCCAGGCGGAATGCGCTCGCTGAGTAGTTCCAGCAGGGCAGCCTCTTCCCCAGTGGGCGGTTGCTCGAGTAATTGCGTGAGGGCCTGGGTCTGGGTGGCATCGAGCGGCAGCGGTGGCACGCCTAGGGCTTCTCGCTCGGCAGCCGCGGCGCGGTAAGCCGGCAGGAAGGCGGAGGGCTCAGTGGGCACGGTGGCGGTGCTGGCGCTCATCGGCTTATCTCCGGAAGGGGCACAGGTCATCCATTGTCTGCCTTGCCGGGATCTGCTCCTAGGGTGATGGGCGCCTTCCTGCGCACTTCATGCTCCCCACCTCCGATTTGCATGTGGTGGAGACCCGGCCTCTGGTGGCGCCGGCCATCCTGCACAGCGACCTGCCGCTCTCCGATCATGCGATCGAGACGGTGCGGGAGACCCGTCAGCGCATTAAGCGGATCCTGCATGGCGATGACCACCGTCTGCTGGTCATCGTCGGACCCTGTTCGGTGCATGACGTAGCGGCTGCCGAGGAGTACGCCGGTGCGCTTGCCCTGATGCGCGAGCGTTTTAAGGACAGCCTCGAAGTGGTCATGCGTGTGTACTTCGAGAAGCCGCGCACCACGGTCGGCTGGAAAGGTCTGATTAATGACCCCCAGCTTGATGGCAGCTACGACATCAACACCGGCTTACGGCGTGCCCGCGGCGTGCTGCTGCATTTGGCTGAGCGCGGCCTCCCATCGGCTACTGAATTGCTTGACCCGATCGTGCCGCAGTACATCGCTGATTTGGTGAGCTGGACTGCCATCGGTGCTCGCACCACTGAAAGCCAGACCCATAGAGAGATGGCTTCGGGTTTATCGATGCCCATTGGCTTCAAGAACGGCACAGATGGTGGTGTGACCGTGGCCATCAACGCAATGCAGGCAGCCGCCCGTCCGCATCATTTTCTGGGAATTAACCGCCAGGGACATGCCTCAATCGTTTCTACAACGGGCAACCCTGATGGTCATTTGGTCTTGCGTGGTGGTGGCGGCAACACCAATTACCACGCTGAATCCATCAATTCAGTGGCGGAGACTTTGAAGGCAGCAGGGTTGCCCCACCGGGTGATGGTGGACTGCAGCCATGGCAATTCCAATAAGGACTATCGGCGCCAGTCCGAGGTGCTCGAGTCGGTAGCTCAGCAGGTGCGCGGTGGTTCCCGTTCCGTGCTCGGCGTGATGCTTGAGAGCAACATCGTTGCCGGCAATCAGAAGCTGCCGGCGGACCTGAGCCAGCTCACCTACGGCCAGAGCATCACGGATGCTTGCATCGACCTCGCAACGACTGAATCCCTGCTCGAACAGCTCGCTGCAGCGGTTCCGGTGGCGGTCTGAACTGCCTTTTACATCCTGTATCGGCAAACACTGGCTTTTAGTGCAGGCCGCTTAATTTCGTCCCACCACAGAAAGGTGGGCTATGACTCTGCTGTTGCAGTTCTTCGGGATCAGTGATTCGCTGCATCTGTTTGAACTTGAGCAGCGATATCCACGCGGACCGGTGTTCGCTGGATTCCGCCCCTGCCAGTTGGATCGACTTCTCAGCTGGGGACAGCAGACGGCCCAGATGCGGTGTTGGGATTTAGACCTTGTGCATCAAGCCGTACTTCAGGGCTGGTTGGAGCGCGAGGAGCTGATTCGTCAGTGGCAACGGCGCTTGCTGGAATCACCTGCCGATCAGCTTTTAGTGACCGGGCTGGGCAATGAGCGCGATTGGCAGCAGCGCTGCGAGCAACTCTTCGACGCCTGAGAACAATCTTTTAAGAGTGTCAGGGTTCAGGCGCCGAAGCCAGTTCCCAGCCACGCGACTCCAAGGGGCACAGTCAGATTGTCCAGGCCCCCCCAGCTGAGCTGTTCAAGCAATGTGGCTGCTCCAACGAGTGCTATCAGGGCAGGCCAGCTCAGTCCCTTGAGAAGCAGAGTCAGCACAATAAAACTCATGATGGCCATCACCCCTGTGCCCAAAAGGGATTTGCGCTGTCCCAGGAATGTCCAGCTCGGGGAAGCAAGGTTTGAGCCAACCAGTCCAGCTGCACCATCACCGAGGGCCATGACCAACACGGCGGCACTCACCAGATCAGCTCGTTGCGGCCAGCCAAACAGAATCAACACGGTTATGGATACGCCATAAGCGATCGTGCCGATGCTGCGGCGATCGATGTCTTCAACAGCGGGGAGCAGCTGAGCTCGGTGGTTAATGATCGCTGCGATTGTGGCCAGCGCCGCAGCAGGGAGAGCTAGCTGTTTGGGGATTTGCAGCCACCAGGCCAAAGGCACCGTCAAGCCGGCGCCCATATGCACCAACTTGCGGCTCAGTTCACGTTGTTGAGGCCAGATGCTTCGCGTTGTCAGAGCTACAGCAAGAACAGCTGCGAGCCATAGGCCCGCCAGGAGGATGCCGATCGCTGGGCTCAAGATCAGGCGGCCTGTTGCTGACTTGTGATCAGTCTGAGTTTTGAGATCGCCTTGGCTTCCAATTGACGTACCCGTTCACGGGAGACATTGATCTGGCGCCCGATCTCAGCGAGCGTCAGAGGTTCTGCACCTTCAAGACCGAAGCGCAGCTTGAGAATCTTCTGCTCTCGCTCGTTCAGCTGGGTGATCCAGGTGCCGAGGTGTTCCTTCTGGATGCGCCGGTCCATGCTCTCCATGGAGTCGGTGCAGGAGGGATCGGGGATCAGTTCTCCGAGGGTGCTGCGATCCTCTTCCCCACGGGCGTGGGCATCGAGAGAGGCGCACGGTGCGCTTTGACTTAGCAGCTCTTCCAGCTCATCGGGTTCCATGCCCATGGCATGGGCCAGTTCCAGACGGTTGGGTTGACGACCGAAGCGATGGGTCAGCTCACGGGTGATGCGGCGCATCTTCGAGAGCTTTTCGCTGATGTGAATTGGCAGACGGATCGTGCGCGCACTGTTGTCGATGGCGCGAGTCATGCCTTGGCGGATCCACCAGTAGGCATAGGTCGAGAACTTGTAGCCCATGGCAGGGTCGAACTTATCGACCGCACGCTCAAGACCAATGGCACCTTCCTGTACCAGATCAAGCAGCTCTAAACCTTGATTTTGATATTTCTTGGCAACGCTAACAACGAGGCGCAGATTGGCAGCCATCATGCGATCGCGTGCGCGACAGCCCATGCGAATTTGCTGACGTTGCTTGGGTGTGCGCTCCTCGATCTCGATTTCGGAGAGACGCTTCATCTGCTGCACTTGATGAGCCAGCTCAATTTCTTCGGCCGGGGTGAGTAGCGGCACGCGACCGATATTGCTGAGATACCAACCTATGGAGTCGGTGCTGAGCCGACCGCCGCCACGATTGGATCCGCGATTGCTGGCAGGACGAGATGAGGGCGATGAAGCCCCAGCTCGATTGCCCAGTGGTGTCCCCATCACCCTGGCCTCCTTATTTAATTTGGCCAGAACTTAGCACCGAGTTGGACGCTGAATCAGTGCTCTTGGGAAGACAATCTGGATTTCTCAAGCAGTGCGGATTCAGCACCTAATCGAACTGTCTGGGTGGCTTGACCTTGGCTTGAGATTGGTGTGCAAAAGAACCCAGATCTTTTCCGCTTTTGTGTTAACTGAACGCAATGCACGCGTTCGCTGTAACGAATCACACAGGTTGGCCTTGTACTGCGCGCCAGTCGTACATGAGTTGCAGTTGAGAATTGCGTTCACCGTCGTTTGGTTGCCGCTGCATGAAGTGGCCATCGCTCTGCATCTCCCAGGCGCCACGGTTGTCATCGAGATAGGTACGCAGCATTTGCTCAATCCTCTCTCTAAGCATTGGATCCTCGATTGGGGTGACGGCTTCCACGCGTCGGTCAAGGTTTCGGCCCATCCAGTCGGCGCTGCCGATGAAGACCTCCGATGCTCCGGCATTACCAAACCAGAAGATGCGGGAGTGCTCCAGGAAACGGCCGATGATGCTGATCACACTTACTGTTTTGCTGTGGTTGGGTAGGCCGGGGATCAAGCAGCAGATCCCCCGGATCACCAGCTCGATTTTCACGCCGGCGCGGGAGGCCTCGTAAAGCAGGGCAATGACCCCTGGATCCACCAAAGAATTCATCTTTGCAATGATGTGGCCACCGCGGCCGGCATTGGCGTGTTCGATTTCGCGGCGGATCAATGCTTCTGTGCCAGAGCGCAGCGTTACCGGCGCCACCAGCAGTTTGCGGAAACTCTGCTGCTTGGAAAAACCCGTGAGGTAGTTGAATAGCTCCACCAGATCCTGACCGAGATCCTGACGCGCACTCATGAGGCCAAGATCGGTATACAAGCGTGAGGTTTTAGAGTTGTAATTACCGGTGCCAATATGGACATAAGAGCGCAATTCGTTTTTCTCACGCTTGAGAACAAGAGTGATCTTTGTGTGGGTTTTTAATCCGACCACGCCGTAGACCACGTTCACACCGGCATTCTCTAGTTGACGGGCCCACTGGATATTGTTCTCCTCGTCAAAGCGAGCTTTGAGTTCCACCAGGGCCATCACCTGTTTGCCGTTCTCAGCGGCGGTGATTAGGGAGCGGATTACGGCAGAATCCTTCGACACCCGGTACAGAGTCATTTTGATGGCCAGTACATCGGGGTCCTCGGCCGCCTGCATGATGAATTCCTCCACAGAGGAGGTGAACAGGTCATAGGGGTGGTGCACCAGCACATCGCCGCGGCGCAGTACGTCGAACACACTCTCAAATTCTTCTTCGGCGACTGATCCATCGGTCAGCAGGGCTTTCTGGGCACGGGCCAAAGGGGCAGCCACACGAGCCTGCTGTGGTTCGTCCTTGAACTGGGGTAAGGGCACACCCATCAGCCCAAATAGATCATCGAGGCCAAGTGGGCCGTTGACGCGGTAGAGATCATCAGCCTCTACTGCCATGCCTTCCTTCAGCAGGTCCACAACGTCCTCAGGCATTTCATCGGAAACTTCCAGGCGTACGACTTCTCCGCCCATGCGGCGTTTGCGAAGGCCTTCCTGTAGCGCAATCATCAGATCGTCGGCTTCCAGTTCCCGCAGTTCGAGGTCGGCGTCTCGAGTGACGCGGAAGAAGTAATGACCTTCGATGGTCATGCCAGGAAACAGGAGGGTCAGGTTGAAGGCCACCACCTGCTCAAGAGGTACGGCTGTGTAGAGCGCGCCATTGTCTCCAGCAAGTTCCACGGGCAGCTTGAGGAAGCGCGGCAGGTTCTTTTGAGGAATTTTTACTCGCGCAAACTGTTGCTCACCGCTTTCCGGGTCGCGTATTAGGGCTGCAATGTTGAAGCTCAGGTTGCTGATGAAGGGGAAAGGGTGTGCAGGATCCACCGCTAGAGGTGTGAGCACCGGGAAGATGGCACTGCGGAAATGATTCTTGGCCCATTCTTTTTGGGCTTCATTCAGTTGCGGATAATCCAGAACATGCACGCCATGGCGAGCGAGTTCCGGCTTGAGGGTGTTGCGGTAGTGATCCTGCTGCCGCTCCAGTACAGGTCGGAGCTTGGCGTGAATCGCTTGCAGTTGCTGCCGTGGTGTTAGTCCATCGACGCTAGGAGTCTCGATGTTGGCCTCAACCTGTGACTTCAGAGAAGCCACGCGCACCATGAAGAACTCGTCGAGGTTGTTGCTGAAGATGGCGCTGAACTTGGCCTGCTCTAGGAGCGGTGTTCGTTGATCAAGTGCCTGAGCCAGCACCCGTTCGTTGAAGTCAATCCAGGCAAGTTCCCGATTGAGATAAAGCTCGGGGGCGAGATCAGCGGGCGCCATGAGGCAGGGGAATGCCGGACGGCAGGAAACTAGCCAGCTTTCTTAAGGGATCCGTTAGCGGTGAGGGTGGCGACCCCAATCAGCAATGCAGATGCCAGAAGAAAAGGGCTGCTGCGTCCCAGTAGTTCGTAGCTGAGCCCCATCAGCGGTGGCCCCAGGAAGCTTCCCAGGCTTTGCAGACCCTGCAGAGAGCCAAGGGCTGCTCCTTGACCACCGCTGCTGAGCCGGCGGGACACCAGGCTCCGCAGTGATGGTGTGACTAGGCCGGTGCCGAAGGCGAGTAGGGCAACAGAGACATAGACCACTGGTTGACTGCGATCCACTGGGGCCAGCGGAATCAACAGACAGCCCACCAGGACTAGAGCGAGGCCTGTCAGCGTTAATTGCTGCTCGCCGAAGCGTTTGACCAGCGGGCCGATCAGACCCCCCTGCACGACGGTGGCCACGATCCCGACGATGAGGAATGCAGTTGTGGCGGGTCCTGGCCCCCAGCCATAAACCTGCTTGAAGAACAGCACGAGCACGGCTGTAAAGCCATTGAACGCCAGGAAGAAGAGGAAGAAACCCAGGCAGAGCCTGCTCACACGGGGGTTGCTGAACACTCCGGCGAGCTGGGTGAAGGGGTTGAGGTCCCGTTTGCGCGGCAGGGTCCGCCGTTGTTCAACAGGATGGGTTTCCGGTAACAGCCTTAGGACTAGGAGCAGGTTGGCCACTGCGATCACCACTGCTAGCCAAACCGGCAGGGTCGTCCCCCAGCGACTCAGTACCCCTGCCAGACCTGGTCCGAGAATGAAACCAAGCCCGAAGGCAACGCCAATTAAGCCGAAGGCACGGGCGCGGTTCTCAGGGCTGCTGATGTCAGCCAGCACAGCACCAGCTGTGGCAGCGGTGCCACCACTGAATCCGTCAATGAGTCGACCTGTGAACAGCAGTAGCAGTGGCCATGGGCTGCTCGCAGGCCAAGGGAGTTCGAGGGTGAATGCGAACAGCCCAAGGCCAAGCACCGTTCCTGCGACGCATGTGGCGATGACAGGCCGTCTCCCATAGCGATCGCTCAGGGCTCCGATTAGGGGAGTGGCTACGAATTGGGCTAGGGCGTAACTACCCGCGAGTAGTCCAAGAGTTGCGCCGCTGCTTGTAAAGCGGGCCAGCAGAAACGCCAGCAATGGGAATACGAGGCTTTCGCTGATCCGGTCGTTGAGCAGCGTTGCGAAGACGCACAGCAGGGTGGAGGGCCGTTTCAACTCAGGCTTTCTCGGGCTGCTTCATGCCCCGTTCCTGGCGCACTGCATTCCAGACCTCGACAGCCTCCTGGCGCAACAGTTGCTCCGGGGCCATGGCTTGCCTCTCAGGGGGCAGGTTCATTTCAGTGATTGACTCGGAATCGTCGTAGAAGTCGCTGTAGTCCTCCCAGCCAGCGCCGTAATAGATCTTGGCGATGCCGGCCCAGTGGGCGGCGGAGTAGCACATCGGGCAGCATTTGCTGCTGGCATACAGCACGCAGCCCGTGAGGTCCCAGGTACCGAGTTTGCGGCATGCGGCACGAATCGCATTGATCTCGGCGTGGGCAGTTGGATCGCTGTCGCGGCCGACGCTATTCCCTTCACATGCGATCACCTCACCGTCTTTGACGATGACTGCCCCGAAGGGCTCACCGCTGCGATCCTCTAATGCGGTGCGACGCATGGTCTCGATCGCCAGCGCCATGAAGCTCTGATGCTGCTCGGCGCTGGACATCGGTACTTGCGCATGGATGACGCAAGCTTGCTGCATGGAGCGGCTGGATGGATGAACGATTCCGCATTGAGCCACCTCAATGCCCGAGGTGAGGTGCACATGGTGGAGGTGGGGGATCGTGTTGCCACCGAGCGCAAGGCAACGGCCGAGGGCTATATCCGTCTGAGGCCTGAGGTTCTGCAGTTGGTGTTGGAGGGCCGCGCACCCAAGGGAGATGTATTGGCTGTGGCGAGGGTGGCGGCGATTCAGGCCGCTAAGCGCACCTGGGAGCTGGTGCCCCTCTGCCATCCGATCGCACTCACCGGATTGGAAGTGGCTATTGCTCCAGCCCCAGATGACCATGGGTTGCGGTTGGAGGCATCAGCTCGAACGGTTGGGCCCACCGGCGTTGAGATGGAAGCTCTCACTGCGGTTCAGGTTGGCCTCCTGACCCTTTACGACATGCTGAAGAGCGCTGATCCCTCTATGACGATCGAAGGCGTTCGCCTGTTGCGTAAGCATGGCGGCCGTCATGGTGACTGGCAGCATCCGACGCTGGATGGCAGAAGTGATGAGTGAACCCTTCGGCCGCGAGGGACTCCACCTAGAGCAAGCTCGCCATGCCGTGCTCGCTGATATTCAACCTCTACCCGGTCAGGAACGGTTGCCGTTGCTGGAGGCCATCGGACGGGTCACCGCAGAAGCGCTGTTTGCCCCTGAGGCGGTGCCTGGTTTTCGAGCATCGATTCTTGATGGCTACGCCGTCTCTGATGCAGATGAGCCGCCACCGAGCAGTCAGTGGCAGCTGGTGGGCCTCTCCGCGCCCGGGGCGCCGTACCCGGGTGTTCTCGCCCAAGGCCAAGCCGTTCGGATCCTCACCGGTGCGCCGCTGCCAGCCGGTGCTCAGCGCGTTTTGGCCCAGGAGCTGATCCAGTCCCATGGCGACCAGCGCATCGCATTGGCTGTGCCGGCTGGATCGAAGCTTTGGGTGAGGGGGCCAGAGGAGGAGACGGCAGCAGCTCAGGAGCTGGTGGCCGCCGCTCAGCGATTGGGACCTGCTGTGCTGGGACGATTGGCGTCCTGCGGCATTTGCGAGGTGCCGGTGCGTGCGGTGCCGCGCATCGCTCTGCTGATCACCGGTGACGAGCTGGTGCCGGCAGGGCAACCTCGACCCACAGGAGCGATCTGGGAGAGCAATGGCACCCTATTGGCGGCATTGCTGCTGCGTCTTGGTTACAAGGTGAGTCAGCAGCGGGTAGTGGCCGATGACCCTGCTGCTTTGCGACGCACGCTCAAGGAGCTCGCCGTTTCGGCTGATGTGATCGTCAGTACGGGAGGGGTCTCCGCTGGTGACAGCGACTGGATCCGTCCGCTGATGGCGGAATTGGGGCAGGTGGAGTTCTGGAAGCTGTTCTTAAAGCCTGGGCGGCCTTTTGCCTACGGCAGGCTGGATGCCCCTGATGGGCGCTCACTGCCTTTTTTTGGTCTGCCGGGCAATCCAGTGGCTGCTGCTATCACTGCTTTACAGCTGCTGTGGCCGGCGCTGCAGCGTCTTGAAGGGGCTGAACCCAAGCTGTTGCCTCGTCTGAAACTCCCCCTGGCCCGTGAACTAACCCGTGCCCCGGGGCGCCCGGAGCTTGTCAGGGCTCGTCTCTTGGTGAATTCCGATGGTGGCCTTGCGGCTCTGGTGGACGGTTCTCAGGCTTCCTCTCGGATCGCTTCGCTGCAGGATGCGGATCTGCTGCTGGAGCTTCCCGCACAAGCTGATCAACTACCTGCTGGCAGTGTGCTTTGGGCCCAGTTGCTGCGCTTGCCTCTGCTCTGAGATCAAAAGGGTGTGTTGCCTTCCACCCACCGGCAGGAGCCTGCGGCGGTGATTTCTTTTTTCCAAAACGGGGCCTCGTGTTTGATTGACTCCAGGAGTTCCTGACAGCAGCGTTGGGCAGCCCCACGTCGCGGTGCCGCCACCGCCAGCAGCACCAGTGCCTCGCCAGGCAGCACGGTGCCTACCCGGTGGCGCAGCAGCACGGCATCAACTGCATGGGCTGCGCTTTGGCGGGTCGCCAATTGGTGTAGTTGGGCTTCGCACATGCTTGGGTAGTGCTCCAGCTCCATGGCTCGTAGCGCATCGCCATCAAGGCTGACCCCTCGCATGCGGCCGAGAAATACTGCTGTTGCTGCGTTGGTTTGACGCAGCTCCCAGTTGGCGAGAAGGGCATGGGGGTCAAAGCTTCTCTGGCACAAAGCCAGATCCAGGCAGGCATGGGTGCTGTTCATCGCCCTTCAACCCCCGCTGATGGGGGGTAGAAAAGCCAGCTCATCGCCGGCTTGCAGGGTGGTGTCAGCAGCGACAAAGCGCTGATTGATGGCCACGCGGATGCCCACTGGTAGGTGCTCTCCTCCCAATTCCAGTTCTCTCCAGCACTGCAGTGGTGTGCTTGGTCCCATCAGGGGCATGGTCCGGCACCCCCAACCCGCCTGCTCACGCAGGGCTGCAAACAGCCGCACGTTGATCGTGGTTGCTAATGGCTGCATCGACTATTGCTGCCGAAGTCATCAGCCTAAGAAGGCCACAATCGAGATCTGAATCTCCTGCCTATGGCCCTCGCGATTGCTTTGCTAACGGTCTCTGACAGTCGCGACCTGGCGGATGATCCCAGCGGTGATGCGCTGCAGAGTTCCCTCCTCAACGCTGGCCATCGACTGAAGGATCGAAAGCTGGTCTCTGACGATCGCTACGCCATCCGTGCCGTGGTGAGTCAATGGATCGCCGATCCTTCGGTGCATGTGATCATCAGCAGTGGCGGCACTGGTCTGACCGGCCGCGATGGAACTCCGGAAGCTGTGGCGCCGCTGCTGGATAAGGCGATCGATGGTTTCGGTGAACTGTTTCGTGTGCTTTCGTTTGAGACCATTGGCACCAGCTCTTTGCAGAGTCGCTGTCTGGCCGGTGTTGCCAATGGCACCTTCATCTTTGTGCTGCCAGGCTCACTGGATGCTGTCACCACCGCCTGGGAGCGGTTGATCGCCGCACAACTGGATCCTTCCACCCGCCCCTGCAACTTGGTGCAACTGCTGCCGCGGTTGCAGGAGCGGTGATGAGCACCGAAGTGCTGCCTCTAGCTCTGGCTGTGGTGGCTTTTCTCTATGGCGCCGTCGGCCATGCGGGTGCCACGGGTTACATCGCTGTCTTTGCCCTCGCCGGCCTCAGCCCTGAGCTGATTCGCCCGAGTGCATTGATGCTCAACGTTGTGGTGGCAAGTTTCGGTACATGGCAGTTCTGCCGGGCGGGACATTTGCAGTGGCAGCAGTTCTGGCCGCTGCTGCCTATCGCTGTGCCTGCGGCTTTCTTTGGGGGGTGGCTTGATGTTCCCACTCGCGGACTGAGGATTTTGCTCGGGTTGGTTTTGCTCGCTGCTGCTGTGAGGTTTCTGCTGCGACCGCGAGATCCTGAAGAGCTGCAGCCACCCGGCCGGTGGACGCTGCTTGCCACTGGCAGCGGCTTGGGTTTGATGGCCGGACTGACTGGCACCGGTGGCGGGGTGTTCCTCAGCCCGTGGATGCTGTTGCGGCGGTGGTGCTGCACCCGTCAGGCCGCAGCCGTCTCTGTTGTGTTCATTTTGATGAATTCCATCGCCGGCCTGGTGGGATTTGTTTGTTCGGCACAGCCGTTGCCTCCACTTCCCTGGAGCTGGGTGCTGGTGGTGCTGGTGGCTGGCGGTCTCGGCGCCCATGCCGGAAGCCACCGCTGGGCCGTGCCGACCATTCGTCGTTTGTTGGCGTTGGTGACCGGCTTTGCCGGCAGCAAGTTGCTGCTGGGTTGATCCATGGCTTCTGTTCGCTCCTTGCTTCCGATTGAGCCGCTGCTTCCGGAGCTGCTGGACACGTTGCGAAACCACGGCCGGCTGGTGCTACAGGCCCCCCCGGGGGCGGGTAAGACCACCCGGGTGCCGCTGGCTTTGGCTGAGCAGATGCCCTGGAGTGCGGGCAAGGTCCTGGTGCTGGAGCCGCGACGACTGGCGGCCAAACTCGCGGCGCGACAGATGGCTCGCTCCCTCGGTGAAGCCGTCGGGGAAACGGTCGGTTATCGCGTGCGGCTTGATAGCTGTATCGGTCCCAACACTCGCATTGAGCTGCTGACCGATGGGCTGTTTCTACGCTTGTTGCAGGAGGACCCGGCCCTGAGCGGTGTCAGTGCGGTTCTCTTTGATGAGGTGCATGAGCGTGGCGTTGGCAGCGATCTGGCTCTGGCCCTCACATGGCAAGCTCGCCAGCTTTTGATTCCTGATTTGGCTTTGGTGGCCATGTCCGCCACGCTTGATGCTGAGCCCCTGGCCCATTTGCTTGATGGGGCGCCTGTCATCAGTAGCGAAGGCCGCGCCTTCCCCGTGCAGACCCTCTATGCCGAGCGGCCGGCACCGGAACAGCCGACTGTGCGTGCCATTGCTGATCAGGTGCGACCTGCCATTCGCCAGGCCTTGGCGGAGGAGGACGGCAGCGTGCTGGTGTTTCTGCCCGGCCAGGCCGAGATTCGTCGCCTTGTGGAGCAGCTGCAGGATGATCTGCCACCGGACGTGGAGCTCACGCCTCTTTATGGCGACCTCGATGCCCGCGCTCAGGACGCTGCAGTTTCACCTCCAGTTGCCGGTAGGAGAAAGTTGGTCCTCGCGACGGCTCTCGCGGAGAGCAGTCTGACCATTGAAGGTATCCGGGTCGTGATTGATGCCGGCTGGAGCCGTGCGTCCCGTTTCGATCCCAATACTGGTTTGGCGCAGCTGGTGACTGAGAAAGCCGCCATTGCTCAGGCCAATCAACGCCGGGGTCGTGCCGGCCGTCTGGGTCCTGGGATCTGTCATCGCCTCTGGACGCCAGTCGATCAGCAGCGGCGGCCGGCGCAGCCGAAAGCTGACATCCTCACCACCGATCCTGCACCTTTGGCTCTGGAGCTGGCCCTTTGGGGGTCTGCCACCGGTGAAGATCTAGCTTTTCTTGATCCGCCGCCGGCGGCACCTCTGCAGCAGGCCCGTGAGTTGCTTGTCAGCCTCGGTGCCCTCGATGAGTCTGGACAGCCAACCGAGCGCGGCCGGCGACTTGGATCGCTGGGTTTGCATCCGCGCCTGGGGGCAATGGTGCTTCAGGCCGCAGAGTTAGAGCTGCCTGCACATGAGCTGCAGTTGCCGGACTGGAGTCCTCAGGAATGTCAGGGCCTGGCTTGCGTTGTGGCTGCCTTGCTTGGAGAGCGCGATCCCTTGCGTGCAGAAGCACCTGGTGCCGATCTTTGCCTGCGGATCGATCGACTGGAGCGCAGCCGTGGCAGCGCTTTGGGATCTGTACGCCCTTTGGCATTGCAGTTGCGCCGCCAGTTACGACTGCCGCGGCAGATGCCCCTGTTGCCGGACGGATGGCCTGCCTGGGTAGGCGTGCTGCTGGCTCTGGCGTACCCCGATCGCTTAGCGCTGCCGCGCGACCAAGCTCGGCCAGGGGTTTTGTTGCTTTCCGGAGGTCGCGGTGCAGCCCTGGAGCCTGACGACCCGCTGTGTGCTGCTTCAGCCCTGGTGGCAGCTCATCTTGATGGTGATCGTCGACAGGCCCGTGTCTGGCTGGCGGCATCACTGCCAAAACCAGCTCTGGAGTGGCTCCAGCCGCAGCAATTGCGCAACGAGGATCAGTTGTTCTGGGACGGGCAGAAGGAGCAGGTGGTGGCCAGCAGACGACGTTGTCTGGGGGCCCTAGTGCTGAGTGAATCGGTGCTGCAGCGTCCGGATCCTGAGGCTGTTCAGTCCTGTCTGCTTGAGCAAGTGCGCCGCCGTGGTCTGTCTTGGCTGGATTGGACACCGTCGCAGCAACAGCTGCGGGGTCGATTGGCCTTTTTGCAACGGCTGGATCCGAAGCACTGGCCTGCGGTGGATGACACCTCGCTACTGGATGAGCTGGAGCTTTGGTTGGCGCCGAATCTCGATGGGGTACGCAGTCTGGAAGGTCTTCAGGAGGTGGATCTGAGCTCCGCGCTACTCAATCGCCTCGATTGGTCGCAGCGCAGCCAACTTGATGCTTTGGCGCCGCTGCGTTGGTTGCTGCCGAGCGGTCGATCTGGCCGAATTGATTACAGCGGCGACGAGCCCGTTCTCAGCAGCAGGCTGCAGGATTTTTTTGGTTTGCATGAGACACCTCAGCTGGCGAATGGCCGCCATACGGTGCTGGTGCATTTGCTCTCTCCGGCCGGCCGGCCTGCTGCAGTTACAAGGGACCTCAAAAGCTTTTGGCAGCAGGGATATCCCCTGGTGCGCAAGGACCTTCGTGGCCGTTACCCCAAGCACAGCTGGCCGGAGGATCCGCTTCAGATGTGAGTGGGCTGGCCCTTCAGCGGCCAAGCTCCCTTCAGCCAACGGCGTCCCTGTTGGCGACGACGACGTGGTTGGGCTGTGAATGAGCGGTCTTCTGCGCAAAGAGCAGCTTCATCGTCGAGGTCATTTCCTCCATAAAGGAGATGCAGCACGCGGTCCGGATCGATGTCGAGGGCAGCGACCTCGTCCCAGAGGCGACGGCTCCGGCTCTCATCGGCGTGAGCAAACTGAGCTTCAGCCAGCTGTTGTGCCAGCTGGGCTACCAGATGCCGCTCCTTCAGGATTTCGTAGCTCTCGCTTGTTTGGACCGGAGCGGAAACCACCATTGCTTCTGTTGCATCTGATACAGATTGCCGTGATATCCGTATTTCTGCATCAGTGCTTTGACTCATCCTCCTAGGTACGCCATTTCGGCTCTTGGCCCCTTGAGGCTCATGCCCTGCTGGCGTTCTTCGCTTGAGCGATCCCTGCGGTTAGTCCAGAGAGCTTTGATTGCCTCGGGCAACGCAGCAGCTGAGCACTGCGGCGTCAGCCAGGGCTTTAAATCTGTGCCCCTTTCGCTGAAGAGACAGGTGTAGGCAATGCCATCGGCTGTGATACGCAGCCTGTTGCAATCGCCGCAAAACGGCTGCGTGATTGAGGCGATCACGCCTACATCTCCCCCGCTGTCTCTGTATCGCCACTGACTGGCCGTTCCAGAGCCAGGACGACCTAGAGGTTCTAGGGGCCAGCGCTGCTGCAGCAGGCTGATCATCTCGGCGGCAGGCACCACCTCGTCAGTTCGCCATCCATTGCGTTGGCCCACATCCATGTATTCGATCAGGCGTAGCTCTAGTCCTCGGTCACGGGCCAGGGCTGCTAAGGGAAGCAGCTGGTGGTCATTGCGGCCCCGTTGGATGACGCTGTTGAGTTTGAGCTGCCCCTGCTTCGGGTCAAATCCGGCGGCTTCTGCCGCTTCCAGGGCCTCAAGCACTTTTTGCAGCAAGGCTTGTCCTGCTGCGGTGCCACCGCGTAGGCCCGATATCTCTGCCAACACATCGGGGTCGATTCCATCCAGGCTGATGGTGAGGCGTTTGAGGCCGGCCTGTCGCAGCTTTTGAGCCAGCTGCGCTGTCAGAAGGAGTCCATTACTGGTGAGGGCAATATCCCTGAGCTGATCGAGTGGGCCTTCTTTTTGCTGCCTTGTTTTTTGGATGGCGCGCAGCAGCGGCAGTAGTCCGGGAGCGAGGAGTGGTTCGCCCCCGGTCAGGCGCAGGGTGTGGCAGCCAAGTGAGCAGCAAGCGTTAATCAAGGACAGTTGCTGTGCCTGGTTGAGCAGGTTCTTGGCTTCTCTCCCATCAGGCTGGCAGTAGCTGCAGGACAGGTTGCAGCGAGCCGTCAGTGAGAGTCGCAGCACCCCCAGTGGCCGTGCATGCTGATCGAGGCAGCCGGTGCCATTCATGGCAGCACTGCTTTTAGGTCTTCAGGCCAGTTGCAGTTGAGCAAGCGGTCGGCCCGAAGTTTGATGCTGCGGTACGGGATCTGCTCCAGCCAGTCCATCCAGCGACCATCTGCGCAATTGAGAACTTCCAGCATGCAGCGGTGGGGCTCCGGGCCACCGGGATAGATGCCCAGCAGCGGTTGCAGCCGATCACCGTCGCTCGCGATGACGGCCTCATCGGTGTTGTCTTGCCATGCCAACAGGATCTCTTTGAGATCACTGCATTGCAGACGTGGCATGTCTACAGGTGCCGTGAACAGGGCGCAGTTTTCGTCACGGGGCAGCACGCGCGCCATGCCTTGCAGAGGCCCCCGCCATGGTTCTGGCTCCAGTTGAACCGTCACGGTGGGCAGCCTTGCCTGTAGCCCCAGGTGCTCTTTGTGGCGCGTCAGGACTTGGACGGGAAGGCCCAGTTGTAGGAGCAGGGCGCTGATGTGCTCAAGCCAGGTGGAGTGCTGTTGATGGGGTAGCAGCGCTTTGTCACGTCCCATCCGTCGGCTGAGACCACCGCTGAGCACGCAGGCGCTCAGCGGTGGAGAGAAATCATTCTGTGGAGGAGACATCAAAAAATTGAAGGGATTACCGATAGGAGTATCTGTAGCTGTCGACACATTCTGGCTGCGATCGCTTCATGTGGCTTTGCCGATTAATGGAGCAATACTGACTATTTGGTAGCGGTCAGTACTTTTGGACTGACCGCTGGCTGGTCAAAATATGGCGGGCGACACATTTTGGTAGCGCCTTCATCACTGCCTTCAGAGCACGTTGTTTTGAGCTCTGGATCTGATACTCACTACCACCGCAATGCTTGCCGATCTCTGGTCATTCCAGGGGAGATATCGAACACTCCATCTCACCTGGTTTGCCTTCTTTCTGACCTTCGTGGTCTGGTTTAATTTGGCCCCTTTGGCCACAACAGTCAAAGCCGATCTTGGTCTGACTGTGGGTCAGATTCGCACGGTTGCCATATGTAATGTCGCCCTCACGATTCCTGCTCGCGTGCTGATTGGCATGCTGCTAGATAAGTTCGGGCCCCGCCTCACCTACTCCACATTGTTGGTGTTTTCGGTGATCCCCTGCTTGCTGTTTGCATCAGCTCAGGACTTCAACCAGCTCGTTGTGGCTCGTCTGCTGCTCTCGATTGTTGGTGCCGGTTTTGTGATCGGTATCCGCATGGTTGCTGAATGGTTCCCTCCCAAGGAAATCGGATTGGCTGAGGGCATCTACGGCGGCTGGGGCAACTTTGGTTCGGCTTTTTCCGCCCTCGCCCTGGTGGGAGTCGCCGGTTGGCTCTCCTTCTCTGGTGGCTTTGAATTGCCCACCGGTGCAGTGCTCAACTGGCGTGGCGCGATTGCTTTGACCGGCATCATTTCGGCGGTCTATGGCGTGATCTATTTCTTCAACGTCACTGACACCCCTCCTGGAAAGGTATATCAGCGTCCTGATCGCACCGCTGGTCTGGAAGTCACCAGCATGCGTGACTTCTGGGGTCTGCTGGGAATGAATGTTCCCTTTGCAGCCATTCTCTGCGTGCTCTGCTGGCGTCTGCAGAAGGTCGGCTTCCTGAATGCGTCCACCTACCCTCTCGCGTTGCTTGCTGTTCTGATCTGGTTTGTGTTCCAGACCTGGGGCATTGTCCGCACCAACCGTGAGCTGATCATGGGGACTAAGACATACCCCAAGGAGGATCGCTACGAGTTCAAGCAGGTGGCCATCCTGGAGCTCACCTACATCGTCAATTTCGGCTCTGAACTGGCTGTGGTGTCGATGTTGCCCACATTCTTTGAAACCACTTTTGACCTTCCTAAAGCCACCGCAGGGATCCTGGCGTCCTGCTTTGCCTTCGTGAATCTGGTGGCTCGCCCGGCTGGTGGTTTGATCTCCGACAGTCTTGGCAGCCGCAAGAACACCATGGGTTTCCTGACCATGGGTCTGGGTATCGGATACCTGATCATGAGTTTGATCAAGCCGGGCACCTTCTCCGGCACCAGCGGCATCGTGATCGCTGTGTTGATCACCATGCTGGCGTCGTTCTTTGTTCAGTCGGGTGAGGGTGCAACCTTTGCTCTTGTGCCTCTAGTCAAACGCCGCGTCACCGGTCAGGTGGCTGGTCTTGTGGGGGCTTACGGCAACGTTGGGGCCGTGACCTACCTCACCATCTTCAGCCTGCTTCCCATGTGGATGGGTGGCGGTGGTGAGCCCACGCCTGAAACAATTGCTGCCTCCAACAGCGCCTTCTTCCAGATCCTGGGTGTGGCGGGCCTGATTGTTGGTTTCTTCTGCTTCTTCTTCCTCAAAGAGCCCAAGGGTTCTTTTGCGGAGCTCCATGAAGGCGAAAGTCTCGAGCCTGCTTGAGGCTGATTGTTATCTGATTAACCCGTCAGGGTCAGTTCGTTCGATTCAACCCGGGGCTTTTGTCCCGGGTTTTTTGCTTGATTGCTCCTATGGCCAAAGCTTCCGGATCTGTACGCAGTCAGTGTCCCTATTGTGGAGTGGGATGCGGGCTGGAATTGATGCCTCCGGCGCAGCCCGGTCGTGCCGTAAGTCGTGATGCGGAAGGTACGCCCATGTGGACCGCCCGTGGTGATCGTCAGCACCCTTCCAGTCTTGGTCAGGTTTGCATCAAAGGCGCCACCGTGGGTGAAACCCTGGGCCTTGATCGGCTGACCCATCCGCAGTACCGCGCCAGCCTTGATGAGCCGTTTGAGCCGATCAGCTGGGAGGCCGTTTTTGATTTGCTGGTGGGGAGGATTCGCAGCACTCTCGCCAGTAGGGGGCCTGGAGCATTGGCCATGTATGGCTCCGGGCAGTTCCACACCGAGGATTACTACATCGCTCAGAAATTTCTCAAAGGAGCTCTGGGCACCAACAATTTTGATGCCAATTCGCGGCTTTGCATGAGTTCAGCTGTGGCCGGCTACAGCCGCAGTCTGGGTTCCGATGGTCCTCCTTGTTGCTACGAAGATCTTGATCACTGCAAGGTGGTGTTCTTGATCGGCACTAACACCGCCGAATGCCATCCTGTTCTGTTTCAGCGTCTGCTCAAGCGCAAACGTCGTCAACCCGATTCCCTGACGATCGTGGTGGTTGACCCGAGGGCCACAGAAACCAGCAAGGTCGCAGATATCCATTTGGCTGTGACGCCTGGATCAGACCTGGCTTTGCTTCATGGTTTGGCCCATCTGATGCTGCGAGGTAATGGCATTGACGGCGATTTTGTTGACGAGGCCACCGAGGGTTTTGCCGCTTTTGCGTCGCTTGCCGCTGAGTGGACCCCTGAACGTACAGCCCGTTTCTGCGGAATCAGCATTGCCAAGTTGCGCAAGGTGGCTCGCCTTTGGAGCAGAAGTGATGCCGTTCTCAGTCTCTGGTCGATGGGGGTGAATCAGCGGCGCGAAGGCACGGCCGTTGTGGGAGGTCTGATCAACCTTCATTTGCTGACCGGTCAGATCGGCAAGCCGGGCGCAGGCCCTTTTTCACTCACCGGTCAACCCAATGCCATGGGAGGCCGCGAGGCAGGCGGGCTCTCCCATCTGTTGCCGGGTTACCGAAGTGTCACGAACGCTGACCATCGCCGTGAATTGGAGCAGGCCTGGGGCTTTGCAGAAGGCTCGATTCAGTCCACGCCAGGTTTGACGGCCTGGCAGCAGGTGGAAGCGATGGAGGCTGGCGAGCTCGATCTCTGGTGGGTGGCTGCCACCAACCCCTTGGTTAGCCTCCCCAACCTTGAACGGGTCAAGGCCGCCATGGCTCGCTGCCCGCTGGTGGTGGTGAATGAGGCCTATCGCAGCACTGAATCGGCGTGTTACGCCCATCTGCTCCTGCCCGCAGCCCAGTGGAGCGAGAAGCGTGGTGTCATGACCAATTCTGAACGCCGGGTTACCTACTGTCCCGCCTTCCGCGACCCGCCTGGAGAAGCGCGGCCTGACTGGCAGATCTGGGCTGAGTTGGCTCGCCGACTCGGTTTTGAGAAGCAGTTCAGCTATGCCTCATCGGCTCAGGTCTACGAGGAGTTTGCTGCTCTAACGGCTGGCCGCCTTTGTGATGTCTCGGGTCTCAGTCATGCGCTATTGCAGGCAGAGGGTCCGCAGCAGTGGCCTTTCTCTGTCGGCAGTACTCCCGGAGCAGAATCCAAACGTCTCTATACCGACCACTGTTTTCCCACACCCAGTGGTCGTGCCCGTTTCATGGCAGAGCAGCCCAGAGGTCTGGCTGAACCGCCTTGTGACGTCTATCCCTTGGTGCTGACGGTCGGGCGATATCTCGGCCAGTGGCACACCATGACGCGCACGGCGAAGGTGCAGCGGCTGCAGGCCATGCACCCCGAGCCTCTGCTGGAAATTCACCCAGAGGATGCCAAGCGTTTCGGGATCACTGACGGCGGTTTGGCGGCGATCAATTCACGTCGAGGCGGTGTTACGGCCATCGCTCAGGTCAGTGATCGCATCCGCCCGGGAACTGTGTTCCTTCCGATGCACTGGGGCTTTAGTCAGCCCCAGTCCTGTGAAGCCAATCTTCTGATGCATCAGCTGTGTTGCCCGGTTTCGAAGCAGCCGGAACTCAAGGCTGCTGCGGTGGTGGTGGCACCAGCGGTCTCGGTTGTGAAACCGCTGGAGCAGGAGCGCGGATTGCTTGAGCGCCTTCCGCGCTGGTTCAGCTCATCAGTTCATTGAAGGCTGCAGGAAGGTTGTGGTGGTCATGGCCTGGCCGCGCCAGCTTGCAGAGCGCAAAACGTCCTAGCTCGCTCAGCTTGGCCCATTGCTGCAGGCTGAGCGAAATCCCATGACGCTCTGCGGCCTCTTTGAGTTCCATTGGCAGTCGTTCCTGTTGCTGCCACGGCTCATTCACCGCAGGAGGCAGCGGCTTGGCCACTCCATCAGCCATCGAGTGAGTGCAGCTTTGAAGGTGCTGTTGCAGCGCAGCCAACTCATCGGGGCTATCGAGCCAGTCCACTAATTGTTGACGTTGGCTATGGCTTAGCTCCAGCCAATGGCTGAGTTTGAGTTTTAAGCCAATCAGATCGAGTTTGCGTCGCACGCATAAAGGGATGCAGCGCCAAGAACCGATGAAGTCTTGCTCGAAGTCAAAACAGTGACTGGCTTGGCTGATCTCTGCGTTCATGGCTTCAATTCGTAGCGATGACAACGGATCGCCTAATTCCTTGGCCTGGGAAACTTTTTTTGGTGTCAACCATGGCAAAAGGGACCCGGCGACTGAAGCAACTTGAGTTGATTGAGTTCAAAGCAAAGCTTTGCGGTTCGCCATTCTGCTCGGAAGCCTTCTTGGTCTGTCCCATGGCTGGGTTGCAGCTGATCAGCTCGATGCTGAACGCTCGCAATACTGGAAAGAATCTGTATCTGTCATCACTTTTTTTAAGCCAAGCCGTGATTCCGTCCGATTTAGTCCATATTGAGGATATTCCTCATTTGGATTGATGGTCCACAGCGTTTCTGCTTCGGCTTCCAGCCGCAGCCCTATCACTGTTGCAGCAGGCTTCCTGGGAGCCTTTGTAGTTGCTTCTTTGGCAGTCCAGCTTGTGCGTACTGCTGCACCTGTGGGTGCTGATGCTTCAGGTTTGGCTCCTGTCACAGCACATCAAGCCAGCCTCTGGCAGCCTCTGGCTCAGCGCTGAGCGCTGAGCTCCCTAAGACCCTCCAGCTTTTGCAACCCGGCGCCTGATTCCATCAGCTGCCGGGCATGACTTAGTCCTTTTTCCAGCGTGTCGCAGGTCGCGGCTTGCCAGAGATAGACACCGCAGTTCCATTGCAGTGCAGTGGCCAGCTCACCTTGACCTCCCAGTGCAGCTAGGGCCTGGGGAATCCAGTTTTCGATGCCATCCCAGAGGTTGTCATCCCCGTAGCAGCTGTGATCCCTGGGATGCAGGATCAGTCGCTCGTGGGTATGGCCCTGACTTCGGCCAGTGATGCAGGCGCGGCTGATGGGTAAGTCCGTGCTGCCTTCCAGTCCTTTGACAGTCAGCACCTTAGTTTCTCCGGCCAGTCTGAGGGCTTCCCAGGCTCTGGCTTCCGTCGGAGGGTGGACAAACCCACTCACCAGAAGGTGATCTCCTTGGTGTGCGGTCCATAGCAGCTCGAGGCTGGCCACCGGTGGCCGTTTGCCAAGATCTTCTCGATAGCTGATCAGGCTTTCTGCTGCCGGGAACTGATCGGGTTGGTGAATCAGAGCCAGCTGGTGGAGTTCCAGGCTCTCCTGCAGCCATTGCAGACTGCGTCTTGACCAGTCGATACCCATCGCCGCGAACAGCTCCTGAGCGGTGACGCCATATTTGACTGGCATGCGTCCGGCACCCTGCAGCACCACAGGAAGTCCTGCTGCGGCGAGCAGAAGGGCTGTCAGGGGGTAAATCGGTGCTGTGCGGGTTCTGCCGTCAAATGGCATGCCAAAGCTGATGGCTGGCGCCGTGCTGCTGAGTTTCGGGCCACGCTGCCGGTAAACATCCAGCATGCCGGTGAGTTCCTGAGGTTCTGGTCGCCGTATGCGATGGGCGATCAGGAAGGCTCCGATCTGAGCTGGACTGGCTTGTTCATCAAGGATGAGCTCCAGCGCATGGGCCGCTTCTTCCCGAGTCAGTCCTTTACTCGTGTGCTCGCCACTGCCAATTTTTCGCAGGTAACCCTTGAATAGATCACGGTTGCTCACTGTTGGTACTAGGGCGTCCGACATCGGCGGGATCACCATCTTGACCTGTGACTGTATCTAAAGTAAGTACGGTGCCGATTCTGGTATCGCTCGCTACAAAACTGATTGCCTAGGTGTAACTGTCGCTGCATTTTGTCAGGACTGCCCCAGGCCACACTGAGTTAGTAAATCACCTGGAATTGTGGTGATTTTCCTCCTCTTTACACCTGTCATTAGCTGATCTCATGTCCCTTACTCCCACTTTGATGGCGGCAAAAAAAGCGAAGGGCATGTCCTTTGCTGACCTGGCCAATCTTCTAGGTCTTGATGAGGTCTGGATTGCTTCATTGTTCTATGGCCAGTCAACGGCATCTGCAGAGGAGGCCAGCAAGCTGGGTGCTGCTTTGGATCTTCCCCCGGCTGTTGTGGATGCTCTACAAGCCTATCCCACAAAGGGATCTCTCGACCCAGTCATTCCTACTGACCCGCTGATCTATCGCTTCTACGAGATCATGCAGGTCTATGGAATGCCGATGAAAGATGTGATTCAAGAAAAGTTTGGTGATGGCATCATGAGTGCCATCGATTTCACCCTAGAGGTTGACAAAGTTGAGGACCCAAAAGGCGACCGTGTCAAAGTCACTATGTGTGGCAAGTTCCTCCCTTACAAGAAGTGGTGAGTCTTTGCTCATCTGCTCTAGGGGCCTGTAAATGCAGGCTCTTTTTTTATGTCAGCTTGTCAATTCAGGTTCTCTCTTGAAGTTTTGATTGCACCAGCTGACGATGCCGCTGTTGGGCATGCAGTTGACGGATTATGTTCTCCTCCAGCGCAGTCCCCCGCAGCGGGTTCAAGAGTTCAAGCAGAGCCAGGCAGCTGGCTTCTGTCTCGATGCAGCCCAGGGCCAAAATGGCAGATTCTGCAACGCCGGGCAGGCTTTCAGAGTGGATGCAGGATTTAATCGCATCGAGCACTGTTGGATCATCTCGCCGCTGTAGCACTTTGATGCTTGCAATCACGACATCAGAGCGAATGTCATCAAGGAGAGGTTGAACGAGTTGCACAAGAGTGCTCGCAGTCAGGCTCCTGCAGCGGAAGGTCAGCAGGGCTAAACCGGCCAGGCGGTGTTCACGACCTGGTGCGGAGAGCGCCGCAGTAATGATTTCTATATCCACCCGATTGCCCCAGCAGCTAAGGGCTTGCAGTACTTCTGCCTCTAGTTCGTTGGCTTGGGGTAACCACTCCAACAACTGCGTGCAGGCACTGGGGTGATGACTCAATCCCAGTGCCCTGATTAGAGGCCGGGTTATTCCCATGGTGGTGCTGAGCTCAGCCAACACAGAAAATCCCTCCGGGCCTGACATGCCAAGGCGCTCACCAATGGTGAGCGCAAGACAGGGATCAGATACCTGAGGGAGTAGTTCGGCCAGCTCAGCTGGGCTGATGGGATTTAAGCGCCATCGTGATAAACGCTGAGCCAGATCCAGTTCCTGGTTCTGGCTCAATCGTTTGGTCATCGTTTGTTTTTGCAGGGCCTAGAGATCAGCGCGCACCCAGTTCTGCGGCGAGTTCGCGCTCGAGCTTCTCATCATGCTCCTTGGGCAGCACGTTATCCACAGGACTGCGGTGTGTGCTGTAGAAGAGCATGCCAATGAACACCATGCCTCCGACGATATTGCCCAGGGTGACAGGGAAGAAATTCCAGAAGATTACCTTGCTGAAAGGAACGCCTGAACCAAGGATGGGACCAGCGGTGTGCAGGAATTGATTCACAACGATGTGCTCCATGCCCATCGTCTGGAAGGCGGTGATAGGAAGCCAGCAGGCAAGAATTTTGCCGGGAACGCTTTTGCTCACCAGGGCCATGGTCACGCCCAGGCACACCAGCCAGTTAGCAACAACGCCGCGGAGGAAGGCCAGGAAGAAACCAAGACTGCCGAGAGCTTCGTACTTCTTCTCGACGTTGGCCACATTCAATTTGATGATGGTGGCTGCCACTTTCTGCCATACACCACCGTCAGCTGACGGTTCAACGGTTCCACCGCTGGTCAAGCTGAGATACATAATCACAGCAACGACGGCTGTACCGATCCAGTTACCGAGCCAGACCCAAGCCCAGTTGCGGAAGGTAGCTCCCCAAGAACTCTTGCCGGCCCAGGTTGCCATTGGCAGCAGGGCAAAGTTGCCTGTGACCAGCTCCATGCCAAACAGCACAATGCTGGCAAAACCAAAGGGGAAAAGAACGGATCCCAGGAATGGCAAGCCACTTTGCTTAGCCACGGTCAGGGCCAGGATCACAGCGAGACCAAGGATTGCGCCGGAATAAAACCCCCGTAGTAGCAGGTTCTTGACGCTGACCGTTGACTTCTTGCCACCGGCAGCAATCATGCCGTCGACAAGCTCATTGGGAAGTACGTAATCCATCTGAGAGGCAGTTGCACTCATAGTGATAATGCGAAGGGTTGAGCGAGTAGATGATTCAGCCGCTAATGCTGTTCATCATCTTGGAGAAAAAATCCTGACCGCCACCTGTCTTATTGAGAGTTGGGCGATCCTGTCCGCTGTTGCTCAGCCAGTTGACAAAACGGGAGAACAAATCATTCATGACGAGTTGAAGGTGGAAGTAAGCGGGCAGGGCTTCAAAAAAAAGCGCCACAGCCTTTGCTTGCCAGACTCGGCTCAGCTGACCTTTGGTTTGGCGCCGAACTTGTCCATCAAAATTTCTTTCAGGACTTGTTGAACCTCTGTCGCGAGAACATTTTTGCGCTCGAGGGTGCCGATCTGAGGATCAGCCCCCTGTGAGCCTCCGATGGTGATGTTGTATCCCTCGACCATGCCTTCGGCACCTTTGGTTTTGGTACCTGTCAGACCAATTGCTCCCATGTAGGCCTGACCGCAACTATTGGGGCAGCCTGTCCAATGGAGTTTGATCTCTTCTGGTAGATCCAATTCCTGATCAAGCTGAGCTGCTGCTGTTAAGGCTTGATCTTTGGTATTTGTCAGAGCAAAACTGCAGTAAGTACTGCCTGTGCAGCTCACTGTTCCAGCAGCAATATGGCCGGGATCCAGAACAAAGCGCTGTAGCAAAGGCTCGGCTTGAAAAGCTTCGAGGTTGGCTGTGGTGATTCCTGTAAGGATGAGGTTTTGATCTTCAGTCAGGCGAACTTCAGCAGCCCCAAGACGTTCAGCTAAGTCAGCTAAATCTTGGAAATCTTCGGCCTTGAGGCGGCCAACAGGAACATGTAGGCCTGCATAGTGCAAGCCGTCTTGTTTCTGAGGATGAATCCCGTAGTGACTGCGTGGAGTGGCATCGAAAACTGAGCCTGGATCAGGAGTAAGAGGGCCAAATCTTTCTTCTACCTTTGCTCTGAAGGCATCAACACCCAATTCATCTAGATAGAAGCGAAAGCGACCTTTAGGACGCTTGTTACGTTCGCCGTTATCTCTCCAAAGGGTGATAACAGCACCAGTCATTCGGCAGATCTCATCTGGCTTGACCCATGCATTTAATGGGTAGGCATACGCGTTGATTTGTGATGAGAGAACGCCTCCAACCCAGACTCCAAAGCCCATAACCCCATCTCGTTCGACAGGATGGAACACGATGTCATTGTGAAGTAAGAAGTTATCTTTTGATCCTGCTACTGCAGTATTCCATTTGCGAGGGAGATTAGAAAATTCGGGATTGCCTTCGGCATTGTTGGTCAGATAATTTTGGAGCTCTTCGGTAAATGGCCTTGTATCTACAATCTCTTGTGGATCGATACCGGCTAATGGATTGCCTGTGACGTTCCGCGGATTGTCAAACCCAGACTGGATCGTTGCAAGTCCGACGTTGCTAAGTCGTGAGCGTATATCCGGTAGATCTTCAAGAAGAACTCCACGCAGCTGAATGTTCTGCCGGGTTGTTATGTCAGCGCTACCATTTGTTCCATAACGAGCGACGACTCCACCAATACAGCGTAGTTGTTCACTGTTGAGGACACCGTTAGGTACTCGCAATCTCAGCATGAACAGACCTGGCGTTTTGGGACGCCAGAACATTCCGTACCATTTCAGTCTCAGCTGGAGATCGGTTTCATCGATATTCTCCCAGCCTAGACGGGCGAATGTTTCAAGCTCTGCCCCAACGGCTAGGCCGTCTTTGTTGGCTTTGTTCTGCTCAATTTTGTTGAGGGTTTTCCCTTCGAGCCAGACAGGCAAAGCTGCATTGTCTGTGCCGTCGATGCTGCTGTTCGGTGTTGCCACCATCGTTCTGTGGGGTATGTGGACGGGTTATCCAGGCCGTTTCAGAACAAAGGGAACGGCGTGGACGAATGTTTCTGCAGGACGCGTACTGCGTTTGTAAGCGTTGCTACGCAATGTGATTTGCGTTGGTGAATACGAACTTGGTATCGGTCGTGACGCGTGAACCTGAGGCTGGAGTCCTTAAGTCGGGAGCGTCAGATCAGTGCTTAGTACTGGCGACCGATTTCTCCAATCATTCGCACCGCGCCATGACGCAGCATCTGCCAGACCCTTTTCATGGCGATGAAGTCAGAGTCAAGTTCCCGTTGCCAGTCCTGCTGAACGGCAGTGCTGGAGCGTCCCCGTGCATAGCGGGGCGAGTCGCGCCGTTGCGGCGGTTCCATCGCAGTCAGGCGGCGGGAGCGTGGCAGTCGTCGGCTGGATGGCATGGTGAAGCCATGGCAATGCATGGACAGAGTCCATCAGCTGACCCCGGACCTAAGCGGTGGCCGTTGTTACCGCATGGCGGTTCAACCGTACCCAGCCCACTGCTAGTCATCGTTCACGGTCACGGTGATGGAGCGATTCCCCAGCTGTTGATCAGCCTGCTTGAAGGTCTGCAGCAGCAGCGTCAGGCACCTGTCTGGATTCAGGCTTTGACCGCTGAGCCACTGGAGCTCCCATCAGCTCAGCACATGTTGATGGTGCCCTTGCTCCTGACTCCTGGCAGCCATGTCCGTTGTGATGTCCCCCTGTTGCGCCAGCGTTTTCGTGCACAGGGACATCAGGTGACCTCTCTCCCTTTTTTGGGCTCCTGGGTTCCCTGGTTGCAACATTTGCGACAACTTGCGGTCGAGTCCGACAGTTCAGTGGTGCTCCACCACCCGCTTCGTGCTGGTGTGGCAGACCGTTATCTCAGCATGCTTAGCCGGGCTATTGGTTTGCCACTACTCAGTGCTGATCAGGCGACTGAGGATCTGGACCGCGCTCTGCCGCTGGCTTTGGCTCCCAATCGAATGACAGC
>CAJWXK010000010.1 GCA_913048995.1 uncultured Synechococcus sp.
TTATTTCGGCAGCGGGCGGAGCTTTCGCTTCTGGCTGTCAAAGTCTTCTCCGCGTACGCTAAGGCGCTTAATTTTCAGATTTATTTTCATTTCAGCGCCGCAGGCTCGCTCCATCCAAAGTGCCTCAGCCGACCAGCTCTCAACAGCCCAGCCACCATCCCACGGGGAACCAGGAGGCGCCTCAGGCGCCTCCTCGCCCCCCCGCTGCTCGCAGCTCACCCGTCTATTCTTCGCAAAAGTGAACCCATACCCAGCCGTCCTCTGTTTGTCCGGCTCGTCCGGCTTGTGCTCAACGTCCCTCGGCTGCACCGCCACCACGGTGACCGGCGGCTACGTGGCGTTCTTCCACAGTCTCAGACTGCTCGTCTTCAACTTCTGCGTGGCCCTGGCAACTGCCGTGGCGGCATGCTGGCGATTGGGCGCCGAGACCAACCTTGCCACCGCCTTCATGCGGACGCACCAGTACGACAAGGCGATCGACTGGCTCGTCGGCCAGCGCAAGGTGCCGCGCGACTGGCAGCGGACGCTCAAGGCGGCGCAGGCGCGGCTCGGCGCGGCGCTCGCGCTCGCCGAGGGGCGGCCGGAGCTCGACGCGCTCGGCGCGCTGCTGGCGACGCCGGAGGAGCGCTTCAGCTACTACGAGGCGGCGGAGGTGCTCGAGGTGCTCAAGGGCGCCGGCCTCGCCGAGAAGAACTTCATCGGCCAGTACTCGAACGCGTACACGGCCAAGTGGGCGGACGCGGTGCGGCGGTACGAGTCGGGCGGCGTGTACCTCGCCGAGGGCGCGCAGCGCCTCGTCCACCAGTGCACGTACGAGCTGCCGGCGCTGAAGAAGGAGGTGTCGCGCGCCGAGAAGGAGCTGAGCACCTTCAAGAAGACCAATCCACAGGCCAAAGCAAAGGTGTCGGCCATTCCTATGAATGTGGCTAATGATCGGGTTAATGAAATGAATCAGAAGCTCGAGGCTGATGGCAAAAAGATCGTGACTCCCGTAGTGGGTGCCCCTGTTGATTTGCAGCAGGCCACAGCCATCCTCCGCAAACAGGGTGTCAGCACTGAAGACATCCAGAAGGGTCTCTCAGTGCCGGTCTTCTTTCATAATCCTTTCATCACAGTCAAGACTCCTAATGGTGTGAAGGGAGTCTTTTTCCTCAGCTACGGCGATGCAACCCGTGCATCAAAAAGCATCCAAGGTGCCAATCCTGAGATTCAGGCCGCGGACCTCACCAATGCTCTTGCACAGATGATCGAGGATAAGAAGGATAATTTTGTCTTTTACCCAACCGCTGACTTCTTCACTCTGATGAAGGAGAAGGAGGAAGGGGGAAAGCAGAACTGACCTGATCTCAGGTTTCTGTGGGCATGAGCTGGGCCAGCAGTCCAGCTCCAATCAGCGCTAGGCCAATGCAGAGGGCCAACGTCTGGTTGGCTTGATCACCCCATATCGCTGCTGAGAGAAACGCACCACCAAGCAGCAAGCACGGCACCATGACAATCCCTTTGGCGGTTTTGTTGAGGCTCATGCTTGACCTTTGCGATTGCTGCATTCCCCGCCACTACTGGCGAGCTTTGCGTCTACCAATTGAGTGCTGAGATCCAGTTCACTGCCGAGTGGACGAACTCTGGCCAGTAGCAGGCCATCTCGGCTGCCCATCGGCATCAGGTTCACCCTTTGACGCCGGGGTAGCTGTTTACGCAGGAAATTAACAGCTTCTGCCTCCTGGCCCGCCTTAGGCGTGATGCAAGCCAATCGCACGCTGTACGTGCGATTGTGATCGCCAATCAGCAGCAGATCCGGCTCCCTTACCTGAAGGACCTCAGCTGCGCTTGCAGGTAATGGCGACAGCAGAGCCAAGGCCAGCAGCAGAGCTGCAAGGTTTAGCCACCATCGCCGTCGCTTCATCGCAAACCTCTAAAGCAAAAACATTCTCTCCAACCGCAGGCGCACCTTGTGGCATGGCGTTACCTCAAGGAGGTTCTGAATCCTGCCAGATGGCCCATCACTGGAAAGACATCGCTTATTACCAGGTGCCCACCGACGGCTCGTTTCAGCTGAATGACCGCCATCCGGATTTCCACGGCGAGATTGCTAACAAGAAAGATGCAGCCGAGCTGCTGCAGCAAGGGGTGGACCAGCTCTCTGAGCTGCAGGATGTGCTTTACGCCGATGGCCGTTGGGGGGTGTTGGTCGTGCTGCAAGCCATTGATGCGGCCGGCAAGGACTCCACGATCAAGCATGTGATGAGTGGGGTGAATCCCCAGGGCGTGAAGGTCCACAGCTTTAAAAAGCCCTCCTCGGAGGAAATGGCGCATTCATGGTTGTGGCGCTACAGCCAGCGAGCTCCATCCCGCGGGGAAATCGGCATCTTCAACCGCTCTTATTACGAGGAAGTGTTGGTGGTCAAGGTGCACGATCTCGTGTCCCATCAGGGTCTGCCGCCCTCGCTGGTGGACAAGAAGGTGTTTTCACATCGCTACGACGATATCAATGCCTATGAGCAGCACCTCACGCGCAACGGCATCGTGGTGTTGAAGTTCTTCCTGCATATCAGTCCTGATGAGCAGCGCAAACGTTTCCTCAAACGACTGGATCGTCCCGACAAGAACTGGAAGTTCTCGCTCAGTGACTTGGAGGAACGCCGCTACTGGGACCAGTACCAGGAGGCATTCGAGTCCATGATGCGTAACACCAGCACCAGACATGCCCCTTGGTATTGCGTGCCAATGAACAACAAATGGTTTGGACGTCTGGTGGTGACCAAGACGATCATCGAAAAGCTGCAGGAGCTCAACCTCCACTACCCGAAGCTCAACGCCGAGCAGGAACAGGCCCTCGAAAAGGGAAAGGAGATGCTGTCCTAGAGCCTGCTACCGCAGTTGCTGCAGAACAGATGCTCAGATGGGTTGTCGTGCTGGCAGTTACTGCAGGTGCGACGCTCACTCAAGGCCAGTTCCGGATGACTGGGGAGGCCGACCATCTGGGCATTGCTCTTGCCAGGGGGAACCATCGGGTAGCAGTTCTCCCCTCGGCGCACGTGCACGTCAATCAGCATCGGCCCAGGCGCATCAAAAGCCCGTTGCAGTTCGCTTTGAAGGTTCTCTCGTTCGTTGATCAGAACGCCATCAACGCCGAAGGAGCGAGCTAACGCGATGAAATCCGGCATCCCAGGCAGCATGTCTGAGGCGGAGTAGCGCTCTTCGTAGAAACTCTCCTGCCACTGGCGCACCATGCCTTGCCAGTGGTTGTTAACAATCACTAGCTTTACTGGAAGCCTGTACTGAGCCAGGGTTCCAAGTTCCTGGATGTTCATCAGGATGCTGGCATCGCCGGCGATGCAAACCACCTGTTCGTCGGGGAGAGCTACTTGTGCTCCCATGGCCGCCGGCATGCCAAAACCCATAGTGCCAAGGCCGGCACTGCTGATCCATTGGCGCGGGCCGCAGCGTAGATACTGTGCAGCCCACATTTGGTGTTGCCCCACATCGGTTGTGATCGTGGCATTGGGTGCGAGATCTCTCACTGCCATCAGCACTTCCTGTGGGTAGATGGCTCCTTCTGGTTGAGGTGTTGCCAGGGGATAGCGCGATTTCCAGCTGTCGATGCGGGCCAGCCAGGAGTTGGTGGCTGGTTCCACGCTGCGCTGCAGACTCTCCTCGAGTAGTTGTGCCAGGCTGAGCTTCACATCGCCGAGCACGGCGACCTCGGGTTTGCGGTTCTTTCCGACTTCCGCAGGATCGATTTCAAAGTGAATCACCTTGGCGCGCGGAGCAAAGGTGTCGAGCTTGCCGGTGACACGGTCATCGAAACGTGCACCAACGGCGATTAGAAGATCGCATTCAGTCACCGCAAAGTTGGCGTAGGCGGTGCCGTGCATCCCAAGCATGCCGAGGGCGAGAGGATCCTTTTCATCGAAGGCCCCTTTACCCATCAAGGTTGTGGTGACCGGGATGCGATGGCGCTTGGCGATTGCGGTGATGCTGTCGTGGGCTCCTGCAGAGATGGCCCCACCTCCGACGTAGAGAAGAGGGCGCTGGGATTGTTCGATCAGCTCAAGGGCCGCAAGGATGTCAGCACGCTCATGCTCGGGAGGATGCTGGAAACCACGAGGGATGATGCTGCCCGGCTCGACGGGGACGTAGTCGAACATTTGCTGACCGACATCCTTGGGGATATCCACCAGCACTGGGCCTGGACGCCCGCTAGCAGCAATGAAGAAGGCTTGGGCGATGACACTGGCTAGATCCTCTGGATCGCGCACCAGCCAGGAATGCTTCACGATCGGCAGGGTGATGCCGAAGATATCGGTCTCTTGAAAAGCATCGGTGCCGATCATCGGCCTTGGCACCTGACCGGTGATCACCACCATTGGCACAGAGTCCATCTGTGCGGTGGCAATGCCGGTCACCAAGTTGGTGGCGCCGGGCCCGGACGTGCCAAAGCAGACCCCTACCTTGCCGGTGGCCCTTGCATAGGCATCAGCAGCGTGGGATCCCCCCTGCTCGTGGCGCACCAGGATGTGGCGCAGATCACCGCGCTCCTCAGCCAGGTGGAGTTCGTCGTAGATCGGCAGAATCGCACCGCCGGGATAACCAAAGATGTGGCTAACCCCATGACGATGGAGCGAGTCCATCAGCGCATAGGCCCCGCTGACCCGTTTGGGCACCGCCACGGCGCTCGCCATGGGCGTGGGAGACGTGATCGTCACGGCTGGACCGGGCTCTCAGTAGATAGTTTCCCAACTTAGGCGCCGGTCCGGATTGTTGCCATGCAGCCTTAATTGAGCAGAGGGTATGGCAACAAACCGCTGCAGAGCAGGCCTTCGTGCATCCGAGGTCTAGGGGGACGATTGGTTAAGGCGATTGATTGGCCGATGCTCTGCTCAAAGCTCTCAGTTGTGGCCTTGCGACCCCTCAATCCATTGCTAGTCAGCGGACTTTGTTGGCCTAGTCCTGGCAAGCAGCCAAAAAAATTTGCTCATAAGCAACCTTGCTAAGGATCAGATCGTTGCCGCTGCCGCACATGCTGTCTTGGAGACCTGCTGCACGTAATCCCACCTTCAGCCGTGTTCTAGGCATTCTGGAGCGCAGCTGATGGGGGAATTTTTGAGCTAAGGGGGGGGCGTTTTCATCTGGCTCAATGAAATCGGCTAGTTAGAACCTCTAAGTAGCTCTGCAGTATCGGTAAGAGGAGACGTCTCAAAAATAAGAAGAGGTTTGAGAACGATCCTTTTCGATAAAACTACAGAGCGAAAGAATTTGGCAGCTTTTGCTTTAGAGCAGGCCCATGGCATGCAGAGGACCTTGGCCGCTGATGAGCTCAAGCAGGAATGCCGAGAAGCCCAACATCGCTAGACGGCCGTTCCAGACTTCAGAGCTGTTATTCCATCCCCACTCCCACTTTTCTTGGGGGTAGAGCTTGGTTCGGGCAGGCAGAGCGGCTGCTTGGTCGAGGTCGACTTCTGGCCCGGCCAGGGACTCCTGGACCAAATCCGCCAGGCTTGCGATGAAGGTGGGATCTGTATCCAGTGCCGGCACCCTGCGGAAATTGCTTACACCGGCCTCGGTGGCGATCTCCCTGTATTCGATATCAATTTCCTCAAGCGTCTCGATGTGCTCGCTTACGAAACTGATGGGCACTACCACCAGCTCCTTAACGCCCTTGGCGCCGAGCTCTTCAAGAGCCTCCTCGGTATACGGCTGCAGCCACTCCACGGGACCCACCCTGCTCTGGTAGGCCAAGGTCCAGGGATTACCCCGCCCCAGCTGTTCCATGATCAGCGCGGCGCAGCTTTCAATCTCCTTCTGGTAAGGGTCACCCACCTCTTCGACATAGCTCTTAGGCACGCCATGGGCACTGAAGAAGACATGAGCCTTGGCTGGGTCGATGCAGGCATCGATCTCATTGGCGATCAGCTGAGCCATGGCTCGCAGATAGCCAGGGTGGTCGTGCCAGCTGCGGATGGCGCGCAAAGGCAGCTTGGCGAAGTTGGGGTCGCTCTGGCGTAGCCGCTGAAGTTCGCGGAAGCTCGAACCGCTTGTGCTGATTGAGAAGTGTGGATAGAGGGGTAACACGACCACCTGGTCGATCTCATCAGCCTTGATATCTGCAACGGCCGACTCCGTGAAGGGATGCCAGTAGCGCATGGCCACATAGGTTGTGGCGTTGACTTCTCGCTGACGTAGCAGGCTCTGGAGCTCTCGTGCCTGTTGGTCGGTGATGCGGCGTAGAGGTGAGCCACCTCCGATGGAGCGATAGGCCTCCTGTGACTTACGACTGCGCAAGGTGCTAATCAACCACGCCAGAGGCTTCTGCAGCTGCGGTATCGGCAGACGAATGATCTCTGGATCTGCAAAGAGGTTGTAAAGGAAGGGGCCGACGTCCTGGATCCGCTCCGGGCCCCCCAGATTCAGGAGCACGATGCCAACCCGGGACATAAGAACTCTTTTGACTGCAGGGAGCCTACCCGCCACTGGCTGACCCTTATGTACATCGGTACGTTCTGGCTGATGAATCCACCCCAGGACGATGCTCTGAGCCGGATCAATGCCGGCCTGCGCAGCAGCGGCATACGCCTGCGGTTGGAGCGTCGCGGGCATCGGCTGGGATTGCGGGGTCCCCTTCCCCGCCGGGATGGAAAGCCTGGTTTGAAGGTGCAGCGCATCAGCCTGGGACTGAGTGATGACGCTGAAGGTCGGCGTCGGGCGTTGCAGCATCTTCACCAGGTGGAGGCTGAGTTGGAAGCCGATTGTTTCCAGTGGATTGAGGCTCCGCAAAGCTCGGCTGGTGCCGCTATAGCCCTGGAATCAGCGCTGGAACGCTTTCAGCAGACTTTTGAGACCGACCCTCGCCGCCGCCGGTATCCCGCTGGTGCCCGCAGCACCTGGAGTGCGGCTTATCAGCCCTACTTACGAAGGTTGCGGGATCAAGGGGAGCCTCAACTCAGCGCTGGACTGCTTGAGCGGGTGCTTGAAAGTTATCCGCTAGCTAGTCGATCCCGCCAGCAGTGCGGTCTGGTGCTTGGGCTTTTGGCCCGGCAGGAGCAGCTGAACTTGCCTGCGGACTGGACCGAGCGCGCTGCTGGTTATGGCCTGCATCAGGCCCGCTTCAGGCAATTGCCGAGCGACAGTCGCATTCTCGAACTGGTGGATGCCATCCCCAACCCTGGCTGGAGGCTGGTTTATGGCTTGATGGCCACCTATGGCCTGCGTAACCACGAGGTGTTCTTTACTGATTTCCACGGGCTCGATCAGGACCAGGACGCCGTGCTGCGCGTGCTGCCGACAACGAAGACCGGTGAACACCAGGTCTGGCCCTTTCTGCCGGAGTGGGTGGATCGCTTCGGGCTGAGGTCCTTGGGCTGCTGCCGTGAGCTTCTGCCTACTGTCTGTACGGATCTAAGTCGCACCACGCTCCAGCAGGTGGGCCGTCGGGTGGCTGAGCAGTTCCGCCGTTACCGATTGCCGCTGACCCCCTATGACCTTCGTCATGCATGGGCTCTGCGCACCATTCACATGGGTTTGCCCGATACCGTGGCGGCGCGCATGATGGGCCACTCTGTGGCGATCCACACCCGCACTTACCACCACTGGATCACCCGTCGTGATCAGCAGCAGGCGGTGGATGCGGCCCTGGCTCGTCGCGGTGTCTGATTTCTGATCTTTATGGCGGGTTCCCCTCTGCGGCAACTGGCTTATCGCCATCGCTGGATTTACGACACTGTCACCGCCACTTCTGCCCTCAGCGTCGGAGGTGTTGACCGCCTACGAGCTCTGTGTTCCGAATGGATGGTTCCCCTTCTTCCTGAGGGCTCCCCAGTGCTTGATCTCTGCTGCGGCAGTGGTGAGGCCGCAGCCCCACTGCTGCAGGCCGGTCTGCAGGTAACAGGGCTTGATATTGCACCACGTGCGCTGGAACTGGCGGCCCTTCGCCACAGCGGTTTGACCCTTGTTCAGGGGCTGGCGGAGGATCCACCACTGACGGAGTCGTCGTTTGCAGGCATTCAATTGAGCCTCGCTTTGCATGAATTCCCCGCTGTCGAGCGCCGCGCGCTGCTGCGATCAGCCCGACGTCTGCTGCAGCCAGATGGTGTTTTTGTGATGGTGGACATGCACCCTGCTGCCGGTGTCATGAAGACCTTGCAGCAGTTGTTCTGCGCGTTGTTTGAGACCGAGACCGCTACAGAGTTTCTGAAGCTCGATCTCGAGCAGGAATTGCAGATGTGCGGCTTTCGGGTTGAGCGCCGAGAGCTTTTGGCGGGTACAGCCCTGCAACGATTGATGTGTCGACCTCAGCCCAAGAGCCCATGAGCGCTGCTGAAGCTCCTCTCAATGAAGCGGAATCCCATCGACTGCGGATGCAGCGCCGGAAAGAAGTGCAGGACCAGCGGGTGGGTGATCGTTCGGTGGAAAAGGGACTGGTGATCGTCACCACTGGCCACGGCAAGGGCAAGACCACCGCGGCCTTAGGGCTGGTTCTCCGCAGTCTTGGCCACGGAGAGCAGGTGGCGGTGGTTCAATTCATCAAGGGGGCGTGGCAGCCCGGTGAGGCTCTGGCTTTGCAGCGCTTTGGCGAGCAAATCCGTTGGCATGCCCTTGGTGAGGGGTTCACCTGGGAGACCCAAGACCGAGACCGCGACATCGCCTTGGTGGAGCAGGCCTGGGCACAGGGTCTGATCTACCTACGAGACCCATCGATTCACTTGGTGATGCTCGATGAGGTGAATGTGGCGATGAAGCTGGGCTATCTCGCCCTTGATCGAGTTCTCGATGGTGTTCGCGAGCGACCCGAAGGAACCCATGTTGTTCTCACTGGTCGCGGTGCACCTGAGGGCCTGATTGAAGCGGCAGATCTGGTGACTGAAATGACACTGGTTCGTCATCCCTTCCGTGAACAGGGCGTCAAGGCTCAACGCGGCATTGAGTTTTGAGGATTCAGGCGACATTCAGGTCTTCACCGTTGAGATCGCGCCGCAGCAGCCAGGTGGCGGAGGTCAGCACTGAGAGGCCGCTGACAAGTAAGGCTCGGTGAATGTCGGGCTGACTCCAGGCGCTGTCATCACGGGTTGCATCTGCCACAGCAGAGAGGGTGAGCCTTGCCATAACACCACTACGGCAGCCATCACCCATGGGGTACTCCTTGTTGCTGGTATGCAAGCGATGAGGAGGGTATGAGGCAACCCCCGGGCAGTAATGAAGGTGCTTGCTACTGTTCGCCGGACAGGTTTTGCCGATGGCGTACCAAAGGGTTCTGCTCAAGCTCAGCGGCGAGGCCCTCATGGGTGAGCAGGGCTACGGAATTGATCCAGCGATCGTCAGCTCGATCGCTACTGATGTTGCGGCTGTGGTCGCCTCAGGTACTGAATTGGCCATCGTGGTGGGCGGCGGCAACATCTTTCGTGGCCTAAAGGGTTCTGCTGCAGGCATGGAGCGCGCCACAGCCGATTACGTCGGCATGCTGGCCACAGTGATGAATGCCATCACACTCCAGGATGGGCTTGAGCGTGCCGGTGTTCCCACGCGAGTACAAAGCGCTATTGCCATGCAAGAGGTGGCTGAGCCTTACATCCGTCGTAAGGCGATGCGGCACCTGGAGAAGGGGCGGGTTGTGATCTTCGCGGCTGGGTGCGGTAATCCCTTTTTCACCACTGACACCACAGCGGCGCTGCGTGCTGCAGAGATCAATGCTCATGTGGTGCTGAAGGCCACAAAAGTTGATGGCGTTTATGACAAAGACCCAGCGCGCTTCGCTGATGCAGTGCGCTACGAGAGCCTGACTTTTCAGGATGTTCTCACTGGAGAGCTGGGGGTGATGGATGCCACTGCCATTGCCCTTTGCAAGGACAATTCCATCCCGATCGTGGTATTTGATCTATTTGGTGCGGGCAACATCGCCCGGGCCGTAGCGGGTGAATCGATCGGCACCCGTATCACCCCTGCTGCCTGACCATGGACCTCGACGCCAGCATGAGTAAGTCGCTGGAAGCCACCCAGCGCAACTTCAACACCATCCGCACCGGGCGGGCCAACACCTCTTTGCTCGACAAGATCGTGGTCGAGTACTACGGCGCTGATACTCCGCTGAAGTCGCTGGCGACCATCTCGACTCCCGATGCTCAGACGATCCAGATCCAGCCCTTTGACATGGGTGCGATGGCGATGATCGAAAAGGCGATCGCCACCAGTGATCTGGGCCTGACCCCCAACAACGATGGGAAGTTGATCCGCATCAACATTCCCCCCCTCACTGAGGAACGCCGCAAGGAGCTCTGCAAGCTTGCTTCGAAATATGCCGAGGAAGGCAAGGTTGCGTTGCGCAACTTGCGCCGTGATGCCATTGATCAGATCAAGAAGCAGGAGAAGGAGGGTGAGCTCTCTGAGGACTTGAGCCGAGATGAGCAGGACAAGGTTCAAAAGCAGACCGATAAGTCCATCGCTGAACTGGAGAAGCTCCTGGCTGACAAGGAAGCAGACATTCTCAAGGTTTGACGATCGTCGCCGTTGCCGTGGTTGGCGCTGGTGCTGCCGGTGCTGCAGCTGCTTACCACCTGGCTAGCCGAGGCCATCAAGTAGTCCTGATTGATGAACGGCCTTTGCCGCGATCTAAGCCCTGTGGGGGAGGGATGGCGGCATCGGTGCAGAACTGGTTCCCTTTTGATCTGACTCCCGCAGTTGATCGGGTCATCAACCAGGTGCGCTTCACCTGGTGCCTTGAGGATCCGGTGGTTGCGGATCTCCCCGGTGAGGCTCCGTTCTGGATCGTGCGCCGCGATTCTCTCGATGGCTATCTGGCAGATCAGGCCGGGGCAGCCGGCGCTGAGCGCCTCGAAGGCCATGCTGTTCGTGAGGTTTCTCGCCGTGACGATGGCTGGCAGCTCACCCTCTCAGGCGCCAATGGAGAGCGTTATCTCAACTGCAGCAGGTTGGTGCTTGCCCATGGCTCCCACGGAACCCTGGCCCGTCAGCTAGGGGTGGGAGACCCCAAGCCCAGATTGGCTTCAGCCCTTGCTGTGGAGGTGGCGGGGGAGGTGAGCGAGCCCCAGACCGCCCGATTTGAATTTGGCCTGGTCAAGCATGGTTTCTGCTGGTGTTTCCCTCGCGATGGGGGGTACAGCATCGGCGTGGGGACCTTCTTGGGGCAGCGCGACGGCGACTATGACGCCGTTCTGGAGCAACTGCTTCCCTACCTGGGGCTGTCTGCTGATGCTGGAGAGCGGCGACGCTGGCCCCTGCGCGTGTGGAACGGCCATCACAGCCTTCATCGTCCCGGGGTCGTCGTCGTCGGCGATGCGGCCTCGCTGGCGGATCCCTTCCTGGCCGAAGGATTGCGGCCTGCGCTGCTCTCAGGCCTGCGGGCGGCTGAGGCCATTGACCAAGATCTGGCCGGTGATTCAGGGGCCCTGGGTGGATATACGGCAGCGATGCGCAGGGAGTGGGGGGAATCGATGAGCTGGGGCCGCCGCATCGGCCAGGTTTTTTACCGCTTCCCCAAGGTCGGCTATCAGCTGGGTATCAAACGGCCCACTGCTCCACGTCGCATCGCGCAGATCCTGAGCGGCGAGATGGGTTACGGAGATATTGCCCAGCGTGTGATCCGTCGTCTGGGTGGCGGTCTGCTTGGTGTGCAGCAGTGATTGAGTTGCTGCTGCCCTGTCCCCTTTCGGCTGGGTGGGAGTTGCTATGGCAACAGAATTTGCCCAGACAGGCCGGTGCGTTGCCGCTGGGTGGTTTTTCCGGAATGGAGCTGGACTGGCCCGGGCGGCGCCTGTGGCTGCTCAGTGATGCTCCACGAACCCACAGCCTTGAGTTGAGCTGGCGAGGTGGTGTGCGACAGCCTCAATTTCTGCTTAAGGCACCGCAGCACCTCACTGATCAGGGCAACAGCAGACTGGACGGCGAGGCTTTGGTGCGTGCAGGCCAAGGTGGCCGTTTCTGGATGGCTAGTGAAGGCCGTACGGGTCTCAAATCAAAAGCAGCGCTGCTGGAACTTGCTCCCACTGAGCTCGGTGGCTTCCGTGTTCTGCGCCGCTCAGCGTTGCCTGAGGCCTGGCAGCCCGCTGAGGGCTTCGGCATGCGATCAAATCGGGGACCAGAAGCGCTGGTTGCGCTAACTCCTGATCGTTTGCTGCTGGCACCGGAATCAGAGCTGCAGCAGGATCAAGGGGGGCAGCTGCGCTTGCTGTTGGCTCGCTTACAGGGGCCGGATTTGATCTTTTCACCCCTCGGCGCGCGGCTGCAGGTGGCATCTCCGAGCGGCTATGAAGCCCACTGGGGGCTGACTGCCCTGGTGCCCGCTGAATTGACAAAAAGATCGAAGAAGCACACACCGCTGCTGCTGGCGCTTTGGCGTGGCTACGCCGAACCCGATAGTTGGTGGAATCGCCTCAGCCTGTTGCCACGGATTCCACTTGAAGCGAAAGCTGGTGCTCCCTTGTCGCCTCTGATGAGTTGGAATCTGAAGCGCATCGGGCTTGAGCCCGATAACTGGGAGGCGATGGAGGGAGGTCCACCGCTGGAGGACGGCAGGCCGACTTTGCTAATGGCCAGTGATAACAATTTCAATCCACTGCAGCAGAACCGCCTAGCGCTACTGGCGCCAAGGCGGTCTGGTCGCTGCGAGTCATGGCCGCCGTGAGGTTGAGCGTTAACGCACGACGGCCAGGGCCGCCCCCAGACCCGCACGAACGTCTTCTGGGTGCAGCTTGCCGTCGTGGTCAGAATCGAGCGCATCAAATACCGCATCACTCCCCAGCCACTCTTCGCGGCAGATGCAGCCATCACCATCGAGGTCGTTGAGTAGGAAGATTTCCTGGGCGGCGTGGGCGAAGGCGGCACCGCCTTCCAGTACAGCCATGCGATGGGCCAGCTGAGCCTCGAGTGTTTCAATCGCTTTGGTGAAGCCTTGGATGCCTTCCGCCAGCTTCTCGTGAGCCATCTGGTCTTCGCCCATCATCTGCTCAAAACTGGCGGCGTCGATGTTGAGCTTTTCAAGATCGCTACTGGGATGAGCAGCATCGAGCTTGCGCTCCAGGTTGCCCTCCTGGTTTCGCAGCTGGTCAAGCAGTTTCGGAGAGATGGTCAGCAGGTCGCAACCGGCCAGCTCAACGATCTCGTCGACGTTGCGGAAGCTGGCCCCCATCACCTCGGTCTGGTAGCCGTGCGTCTTGTAGTAGTTGAAGATCTTGGTGACAGAGACCACGCCGGGGTCTTCGGGGCCGGGGTAGCTGTCACGACCGGTGCTCTTCTTGTACCAGTCGAGGATGCGACCAACGAAGGGAGAGATCAGCGTTACCCCCGCTTCGGCGCAGGCGGCAGCCTGGGCGAACCCGAATAGCAGGGTCAGGTTGCAGTGAATGCCTGATTTCTCAAGCTCCTCCGCTGCCTTAATGCCCTCCCAGGTGGAGGCGATCTTGATCAGCACGCGGTCGTTGCTGATGCCGGCATCGTTGTATAGACCGATGAGTTTGTGGGCCTTGGCGATGGTGGCGTCGGTGTCATAGCTGAGCCTGGCGTCCACCTCAGTGGAGACACGACCAGGGACGATCTTGAGGATTTCCTTGCCGAAGTTGACGCAGATTTCGTCGAGGGCTTCGGTGACAACCTGCTCCGCAGGTGCTGTGGGACCAATTAGTTCGCGGGAGGCCCGAAGGGTCTCATCGATCAGGTTCTGATAAGCGGGAATTTGTGCTGCCGCCAGGATTAAGGAAGGATTAGTGGTTGCATCGCGCGGGGTGAATTTCTCAATTGCCTGGAGATCGCCGGTGTCGGCTACCACCACGGTCATGCTGGACAGTTGCTCAAGCAAGGTCGCCACGGCATAAGGCATACAGTTATCGACAAGGTAGCCATGGCGTGCAAATGCTGTTCAAGCCTGGCTTAAGGCTTCAGCTCTGTCGGGGGCGGCTGGGGGGGATTTGCTCGATCACCAGCAAGGCCTCCATGATGCTTTTGGCAACTGGCGCAGCCACGGTGGAGCCGTAGGCGTTGTCTCCTTGGGGTTCATCTATCACCACCAGCACCACATAATGCGGGTCGTCAATGGGTAGGTGGGCGACAAAGCTGGTGATTCGAGCTCCAGGGATGTACACACCGTTGGCGGCTTTCTGAGCGGTACCGGTCTTGCCACCGATGCGATAACCGGCGATTCGTGCGTTTTGACCGCTCCCCTTTTCCACAACGCTTTCGAGCCAGCGGAGCACTTGGAAACTGACTTTTTGATCGAGCAATGACTGTCGACGAGCGCGGCCCGGTCCGGCCAAGTCATCGCCGCTGCGAAGGCCACGGGTGATGTGAGGGCTAACCAAATAACCACCATTGCTGAGCATGGCGTGCAATTGCAGCAGCTTTAAAGGGGTGAGTGCGAGTCCCTGACCGAAGGAGGCCGTGGCTGATTCAATGGGATTGCCTGTGAAGACCTTGCGGCTTTTGAGTTGGCCGCTGACAGCACCTGGCAGGTCGGTGTCCGGTGCTGAGCCGATGCCGAGACGTTCGAGCCATTCCCAGTAGCGGTCGCTATTGAGACGTTGCATGGCACGCACCATGCCGACGTTGCTCGAGACTTGTAGAACCTTGGCCAGTCCCACCCTGCCGTGGGCCACCTTGTCGTGGTTGTAGATAGGCCATCCGCTGATCATCAGGCTGCCCTTGTCAACAACCGTGCTGGCAGGGCTTAAGGCTTTTTCTTGAAGTGCGATGGCTAGGTTGATGGGCTTGAGCGTAGAACCTGGTTCATAAAGGTCTTGTACGGACCATTCACGGAACAGGCTCGGGGAGAACTCCCAGAACTCGTTCGGGTCATAGGTGGGAACGGATGCAAGCGCTAACAGTTCGCCATTGCGGGCATCCATCACTAGCGCTGCACCACGCTTGGCTGACCATTGTTGGACTTGGCGTGCCAGCTCCAGCTGCGCCACGCGCTGGAGGCGGGTGTCGAGCGTGAGCTGTAGCCGTAAATCATCACGGTGCATACGACCTGCGCCAATCCCGTCGGGCAGCGGAGTGCCATCACCTCCTTTGCGGATGCCAAGAGGCAACTCTTGACTTTGCAGGCGCTGATTCAGGCTTAGCTCGAGCCCTGCCTGCGGAACCCGCTCAAGGTTGAGAAAGCCGAGCACATTGGCGAACAGACTGCCCTGGGGATAGACGCGCTGAGGACCGTGCTCAAAGTCGATGCCGTCGATGCCAAGTCTCCGCAGCCTGGTTGCCAGGGAGGGCTCGATATTGCTAGCCAAACGGACCCCGGAGCGATGTTGGCCCATGCGCTGCACCAGATCGGTGGCAGCAACTCCAAGTACTGGAGCCATCTTGGCTGATACCTCGGAGGTGCTGCGGCGAATGGCTGAATCGTCTCCCGGAAAGCGGAAGTAACGGGGATGGGCCCAAACGGTGACTCTTTCCTCGTCGATCGCAAGGAGTCGGCCGCGGCGATCAACGATCGTGCGGCGCCGGCCAAGTGGATTACGGGTTTCGGTCTGCACTCGGCGAGCCCTGGCCTCAAGGCGAGTCCCTTCGATCAACTGCAGCCACGCCAGCCGCAGGCCAAGACCACCCAAAGCCAAAGCCAGGAGCACCATCACCGTGATGAGGCGGCTGGCGGGAACGACGTGAAGTTGCAGCACCCGCTGCGAACGACGTGCTCCACGAAGGGTGCGACCTCGGCTAGGGGATTGGATCCGCGGCACGCTTAGTACCCGCTGGCGATGAGTTCAAACTGGAGGGGCTGCTGTACAGCGCTGCCGGTCCCTCGTGGAGGGGGGCTGGGCAGGAACAACAAATCCTTGCTGCTGGTCGCCACCAGGGTGCCTGGACGGCTTGCACGACTCAGGAAATGCTGCTCTAGAGCAGAGCGGCTCTCCATGACTCGATGTTCGAGCTCCTGGGCGGATTGCAGATTGCGGAAATCACGGCCCCAGCGACCCTGCCAGTGGAGGGTCAGTCCAGCTAAAGCAAGAGCCGCCACGCCAGTAGCCAGAAGAGCACCATCGGCCACGCGGTGTAAACCAGCTAACCAGGGAGCCTGACGTTCAACACGGCGGGCCGAGAGTGACCCCTGCAGTAATTCAAGCGAGCGCTTTTGACGCTGGACCCGGCGCTGCGCAACAAGGGATCTGCGCTCACTTAAAGAGCTTTGTCTTGAAATGCCGGCGTCAGGGTGCTGTGGCAGGGGGACGGCAACCACCGGAACTGGACCACAGAAGATTTGCTAGTGAACCACCCGCCCCAGAGGTGGGCAAGGTTTAGCTGCCCAGCAGCAGCAGATTCACAAATGTCAGTCCGTTCCAGAGGCTATGCATCAGCACGGTGCTGAAGAGTCGGCCACTACTCCATCTCAGCCAGCCAAGACCAATTCCTAGGGCTAGAAGCGGGGGTGCTTCGCTGAGGCTGAGATGGGCTAGTGCAAAAACCAGTGCACTGACCACAATTCCAGCACTGACGCCCCAGCGGCGACCTACCACCGTCAGCAAAACGCCCCGGAACAGCACTTCCTCAAATAGGGGAGCCAGCACGGTGGCGGTGATTGCTAACAGGGCGATGGCCACCCCACTGCGGCCATTGAGCACCTCTTCCAGCAAAGGATTGCTGCCGCCGGCATTGGGCCAGAAGCGTTCCACTAGCCATCCGGTTAAGGCCACTAGCGGCAGGCTCATCAGCAGGCCGCGCAAGGCTTGCGGCCAGCATTGCCAGCTTGGGCGCCACTGCAGTGAACGCCCATTGCCTGCAGGAAGATTGCGCAGTAACAGGATTAGGACTGCAACAGCCGGTAGGGCAGCAACGCTGTAGAGAATCAGGACCTCTAGCGCTGCACGAAGAGCCGGCGTAAGGGTGAGCCCATCCAGCAGGCTCCCAAGCATTGGCATGGCCATCAGGGGTGTCACCAGTCCGCCGAGCACCACAAAGCCGCCGGCGATCAGCAGCACGGTTTCTGTGATGGTGAGATCGGGACCCTGTAGTTCTGGTGCAGCAGGCTGCTGACCTCGCCAGCGGCGCCACAGCTGCTGGAGCAGCAGCACTCCACCAGCCAGCACACCGAACAGTGGCAGCAGATTGACGAGTACCAGCCGCCAACTAGCCCAGCGCAGCGTTGCCGGAGATAAGCAGGCATCAGCAGGCTGCTTCAAGGCTTCACAGACGAGTAGCCGATACAGGGGACGCTCTGGCAGGGGTGGCAGGGGTTGTTGCTCTGGATCAGGGGCCAGCAGGGTTTCGGCGAGAGGTCGCAGATCCGCAGGGCCACTCTTAATCACGGTGTTGAGATGCCGCCGTGACTGCTCCACAAGGCCAAGACTGTCTTCCAGCAATGCCTGCGCCAGCAGGCTGTCGCTGCTCCCTGCCCGTGGGCTCTGCTGCAGGGTTTCCAACAATTGCTCTTCAGGCGGTAGCGGGCCAGTGGGAAGCAGCTCTCTGCCTCCATCCCGCTCGGCCAGCACCTCAAGCTCCAGTTGGCGTTGCTCCAGAACGTTCCCCACGGAAGGGCGTTCGATGCTCTGGGCCAGAGAGAAGCCCCAGATCAGTAGTGCCAAAGCCAGGCTTAGTAGGGCCAGCAGGCTGAGCAGCGGTGCTGTTCGCCTGGTTGAGTCCCTGCTCGACACTGTCGCTCTCCGGTTGCAGGGCATTGTCACTGCTGGCCGGAGCCGGGGTGCGTACGATGTCGCCCCGAACCGTGAAGACTCCCCTTGGCCACGAGGATTTTGCTGGTGCGGCACGGTCTCAGCAGCTTCAATCAAGAAGGGCGCATCCAAGGCCGTGAAGATGCCTCCCAGCTCAGTGATGCCGGCGTCGAACAAGCCCGGCGCTTAGGGGATGCACTGAAAGATGTTCCGCTTACTGCTGCCTTTTGCTCACCGTTGCAGCGAGCCCACAAAACCGCTGATCTTCTACTGGCGCGCCAGGGCAGTGGTGTAACCCTCACCAGCACAGAACAGCTGCTTGAGATCGATCTATCCAGCTGGAGCGGTCTGCTTCGTAGCGAGGTAGCCAGGTTTCATCCTGATGAGGAGCGTCTCTGGCGTAACGCCCCCGGCGAGCTTCAGCTTCAGCGCGCCGATGGGAGCAGTTACTACCCGGTGCAGGAACTTTTGGACCAGGCCAAGGCTTTCTGGCAAGAACTCCAGCAGCGCTTTCCTCCTGAGGGTGATCACAGTGTTTTAGTGGTTGCCCACAACGGAATCCTGCGTTGCCTTCTGCTGGCCGCGCTCGACTTACCTGCTAGTCATTTCAACCGCTACCGCATCAACAACGCTTCTCTTTCGGTCCTGAACCTCAAGAGCGGCGGTCAGGTTCAGATTGAATCGCTAAACACCATTGCCCATCTGGGCGAGAGCCTCCCTTCGCGCAAGAGCGGTCCGCGGGTGCTGCTGGTGCGCCACGGAGAAACCAACTGGAACAAAGAGGGCCGTTTTCAGGGCCAGATCGATATCCCCCTCAATGAACGCGGTTGGGCACAGGCGGAAGCCGCCGGGAACTTCCTCAGTGACGTAGCTGTTGATCGTGCTTTCGCTAGCTCCCTCTCCCGTCCCCGCCAGACTGCCGAGGCGATCTTGAAGCAGCAGGCTGCTGATCTTCCGATCACCAGCTGTCCTGGTCTGGTTGAGATCGGTCACGGCGCCTGGGAAGGCTGCCTTGAGCAGGAGATCCGCGATGGTTGGCCTGAACTTCTGGCGGCCTGGCAGACCGATCCCCACACCGTTGAAATGCCCGGAGAAGGTGGGGAGACGATTCAACAGGTTTGGGAGCGATCAGTGGTTGCCTGGCAGGAGATCATTGATTCCCTCAAAGACGGTGAGACTGCGCTGGTTGTGGCGCACGACGCCGTCAATAAAACGATTCTCTGTCACCTCCTTGGCCTCGGTCCCCAGGACATCTGGGCGGTCAAGCAGGGCAATGGTGGTGTGAGCGTGATCGATTACGCCCCAGGCGGAGATGCCCAGCATGTGGTCGCCAGTCTCAATCTGACCGGCCACCTTGGTGGGGTACTGGATCAAACGGCGGCTGGCGCCCTGTGAAACGGCTCCTGAAGGATCTGCAACTGCTTCAGGGTCCAGGGTTACCCATGGAACGTGGCGATGCGCTCTTTGACGGTGATCAATTAATCGCCTTTGGCCCCGAGCTTTCTGTGGCTGCCGATGCTGTCACTGTTTGGACTGCGCCCCCCAGAACCTTGCTGGCTCCGTTGCTGGTTGATCCCCATAGTCATTTGGAGGATCCTGAAACCGGCAGCGCTGAGACGCTCACCAGCTTGAGCCGTGAGGCGATCTCCGCCGGCTACGGCACTGTGGCTCTGCTGCCTAAGGCAGCATCCTGGCGTGACCGTCCGGAACGTCTCACCCTGAAACCCATTGGCGGGCTGGAGGTACGCCTCTGGGGCGCCATCACTCGTTCTGGGAACGGAATTGAGCTGGCTCCATTGGGTGATCAGCTCAATTGCGGTGCTATCGGCCTCAGTGATGGCGAGGCCATGCCGCCTCTGCCGTTGCTAGAGCGTTTGTTGCTTCTTGGGGAAGCTGATGCAGCCCCACTGATGGTTGCTCCAAGGGATCCGGCACTAACTCAGGCTGGTCTTGTACGAGAAGGGGTTGACACCCTGAGGCTGGGCTGGCCTCCCGATCCGGTGAACAGTGAGCTGCTGCCGCTTCACACCCTTCTGGCCCTCGCGCCGAGAGCCCCCCAGCTGCGTCTGATGAACCTCTCCACTGCGGCTGGACTCGAGTTGCTGGCTGCGGCTCCAGAGCCAGTGCCAGCGAGCGTTAGCTGGTGGCATCTGCTGGTCGATCACAGCAGCCTTGATCCTCTTGCTGATGGTTGGGTAGTTCTGCCCAGTCTCGGTAGCAGTGTTGATCGCGCTGCACTGCGCCAAGCGCTGCGTGATGGACATTTGCTGGCTGTCGCCGTGCATCACAGCCCTTTGGATCATGAGGAACATCTCCTACCACTGGATCAGCGGCCTGCAGGGGTGGCGGGATTTCAGGCGGTACTGCCAGCCCTCTGGCAGGAGCTCGTTGATGGTGACGGCTGGCGTCCAGATGAACTCTGGCAGGCGCTGAGCTGGGGAGGTTCGATCTTCCTTGGCCTCGAGCCTGAGCGTTTGCAAACCGGTAGCCGCCGTTGGCTGTTGTTTGATCCCGATGCCGAGCATCAGCCCCGTAAAGCAAGTCTTGCCTCCAATCGCCCACTGACCCGAGTTCCCCTCAGGGGGCAGGTGCTGGCGACGGGATTGCTCGAACCTGCGTTGTGGGATCTGGACTAACTAGTGAGCCAGCGCTCGAGAGGGGCCAGAAGCGGAACAGAGCCCGGCCGATGATCTGGTCATCAGGCAAGAAGTGGGTTCCAGGCCAGAAACGTCCATCCCAACTGTTGGCTCGGTTGTCACCAAGCACGAACACCGATTTGGGTGGCACCACTGCGCGAAGGGGTTGGCAGCCCTTGCCTTCTTCACTGGCGCAGAAGCGCTCCACGTAAGGCTCACCCACGGGCTTGCCATTGATGTTCAGCCGGCCATTGGGGTCGACTACGACCTTGTCACCTGGAATGGCCACAACGCGTTTGATGAAGGCTTCACAAGAGGGTTCCTGGAGTCCTGGGAGCCCACCGATAAAGGGAAGATTGACCACAAAGCATCGAAGCGGGTTCGCTGCATAGTCCTGCTTTAGGGCAGGATCAAAGGCCTGCGGTGCACGGAAGACGACGATTTCACCGCGTCGAGGAGCTCTGACCCGGTAGGTGAGCTTCTCGACGAGCAGGCGGTCCTGCAGCTGCAGCCCTGGCAGCATTGATCCAGATGGGATGTAGCGGGCCTCCACGATGAAGTGGCGGATGCCCAGCGCCACGGTCAGGGTGAAGACCAGACTGCGCCAGAAGCCCAAACGGGAGGTTGAGCGGGGTTTCTGCGCCGCGTTCAAATCTGACTTTGAAGGTCCGGTCACCATAAAGCGATCCGACGGGCCGATCATCCCAGGCGATCAGCCTGGGATGAAGGAGCGCAGACGACGCGCTTCCTGGCCTGCTGAAGCCTGGAGTTCAGCATCACTGCGCATGCTGTCTTCCCTCGCTTGGGCGGCAAGCACGTCCTGCTCATTGAGGTCATATCCGGCGCTGCGGGCCAGGGCTAGAAACTCTTCCAGCGCAAGGGGCTGCTGCAGCGCATCTATGAGCTTTGCATTGCCTTTGGCGTGGGCCAGAAAGGCATCCAGCTGCTGCAGGGCCATTGGCGTTTTCGTCATTGGACGCAAGGTACACGTCCTTACCCTGATGCTCGGATACCAATGGCGGTTCAGGCATGGTTCAACCGCGCTGGCTGCGGCCGCGGCACTGGCGTGACTCCTTGAGCAGCGTGCCTCCGGGACGACGCTGGGAGCAGTTTGTGGCCCTTTGGGCCAGCCTCAATCTTGTGTTGGTGGTGTTTGACATCACTTACATCCCCCTTCGCGACTTTTGGCTGCAGCGCCGCATCTACCCGTTACCGGGGACACCGTTGGTGATCCCCTTCACGGTGCTGCCTGATATCACGCCTTGGGTCGATCCGATCAAGGGCATCGAACCCCACCGCGACACCGCCCATTACGAGCGCCATTGGCAGCAGCTCGACGCACAGCTGCTCAAGCAGGGGCCGGAGGCGCCCGAAAGTCGAGCGCTGCTTGCTGAACAGGTCCGGCTTACCGAGTTGATGATCGATGAGAACCCGTTCCTGGTGGCCAACAAGTCCGGGACTCTTGAGCGCATCAAGAACCAGCTGCGCCAGCATGCCCAGCCCCCTCAGGATTCCGCCCGTCAGGCCTCGGCAATGGTGCTCTCACCGGAGTGGCTTGAGCAGCATCCTTGGAGGCAGGAACGTCTCTTCTGGCAGAGGGAGGTACTGCCACTGGTGGCCACCAACTACTGGCGGTCCATCGATGAAAATGGGCGCCCCACTGATCGGTTCTGGCGGCTCGATCTTCTGTGGTTCCAGAGCGTCTTCGCTGTTGACATCCTGATTCGGCTGCTGGCGATGAAACGGCGCCGACCTGCGATGCCTTGGCGTGATGTCGTGCTGAGGCGCTGGTATGACTTGCCTCTGCTGTTGCCTTTCTGGCGCCTTAGCCGGGTGGTCCCGGTGATGGCCCGTCTCCGCAGCAGTGGTCTGGTGGATGCCGAGCCTGTGCGTGCCGTGGTCAGCAGGGGGGTAGTGACCCTGATGGCGGTTGAGCTGATTGAGGTACTCGCGCTGCAGCTGGTTGATGGTGTGCAGGGCCTGGTGCGTTCACCTGTTGTCTCCGATCGTCTGCGTGCCCTTGGAAGGCCCCTGCAGCTGCAGAGCAGCTCTGAGCAAGATGCTTTTGCCCGTCAGGGAGAGTTTGAGCAGCTTCTGCGGCTTTGGCTCCCGCTGCTGCTTGAAAAGGTGCTCCCTCGCTTGGAGCCGGAGCTCCAGGATTTGGCCGCCCATGCGCTGCAGCGCAGTCTGGAGGCAACGGCTTTTCCACCTGCTTTACAGCAGCTCAAACCATTACTGCTAGTCGAACGACAGCTCAGCCGTCAGTTGGCGGGCGGCATGGTTGATGGGGTACTGGAAATTTCCCGCGGGACGGCTGTTGAGCTGCGTCAGCAAGACGAACAGGGCCGGGATCTGCTGCAGCGAACCAATGAAGCCTTCTGGCGTGAATTGGCCTATGTCATGGCCCAAGACGCCACGCTTGAACGCAGCCAGGAGCTGGTCTGCGCCCTATTAGAACAACTCAAGCGCACCTACCTGGTTGGTGTGAACCAGGCTGGTGTGGAGGGCTTGATGGACGAACTTGATCAGATCAGCGACGACCAATCGGCAGTAGGGACTTGAGAGCACCGATGAGGCTGTTGGAGCCTTTGCCGACACCATCGGAGGGACTGGTGCGCACGGTCACATCACCGTTGACGCTTGTTCGGCAGCTGAGGCGAAAGGTCGCAGGACGGTCAGCCAGATACACCTCCTCGACATCGGAACGGGGGGAGAGGTTCTGCATCCCTTCCACAACCTCCATCACGCAGGTGCCGCACTGGCCGACTCCGCTGCAGTTGTTGATGTTGCTGAGGCCCATGTAAGGGTTAATGCCGGCATCGAGGGCGGCCTTGCGCAGGTTCGCTCCTTCAATGCAACCGACCTGCTGGCCTTCCTGCTCAAAACGGATGGTGGGCACGGCGGTCAGGGTCTCAGGCGCCGACTAACTTAACCGGATGGGGGCTCAATATCGCGGTTTGCTGCCACGAATGATGCGCTGCCTAACATCGAAGTTGAGATGATCCCGCGCTGTCGCCATGACTCCATCTGTCACAGGCGCTGGTTACGACGACGCGGCCCAACGACGGATCCCTGGATACAAGAGTCTGGCTCGTCTGGCAGTTTCCCTGGTGGCGACTTTCCCCAGCCTTGCTGCTGATGCCGCGCCTTTACTGGTGGTGGGCTGCGGTACCGGAGCCGAACTTAGTGAGGCGCGGCGTCAGCGGCCGGATTGGACATTGACGGCTGTTGACCCATCTGTCGGCATGGTGGCTGAAGCCAAGGCGAGACTTGGTGCTGCCGCTGCTGCGGTGACCTGGATTGAGGGACCTGCTCAGAGCATGCCAGGTGAGGCATGCTTTGGCGCTGCCATTGCTGTTCTGGTGATGCAGGAACTTGCCGACGACGGCAGCAAGCTGGATTTTCTCTCTGCCCTGGCTCGTCTGTTGCAGCCTGGTGCCCCATTGGTGTTGGTGGATCTAATGAGGGGTGGAAGTGGTTTGAACAGTGCTGTGGAACAACAGTTCAACGAAGCCTTGCTGCGTTTCCAGCGAAGTAGCGATCTGCCACCGCCGAGCGTTGATGAAGTCCCTTTGCATCCGATCGGAGAAGCTCGCCGCTCCGCTCTTTTGGCAGCTGCCGGTTTTAGTGATCCGATTCGCTTTTATCAAGCTCTTGGGGTTGATGGGGTTTTGGTGCAGAAGCTGCAGTGATGCATCGATTGATGTGATCCATCACTGGCTGGCCCTCAAGCCACCCTTGAATCTCTGTCATTCTGCCGTCCATTCCACGGTGGGTTCGGAAGAATTCAGCGATGTCCTCAAGCTGCTGGGCTGAGAGCTGTCCAAGGTTGCTCATGCGATCGAGGTGCGGGTCGTTGGCAGGAACGCAGAGCAATTTGGCGTCATAGCGCTTTTGATCAATCACCTTCAGCAAGCCAATCGGCCTCGAAAGGATCATGCATCCTGGAAATGTGGGTTCCTCCATCACCACCATGGCGTCAAGAGGGGAGCCATCCTCCGCCAGTGTGTTTGGGACAAACCCATAGTCGAAGGGGTATTGCACCGAGGGATGTAAAACTCGATCAAGAGCCATCAGGCCCGGGGCCGGCAGGTATTCATATTTATTTCGTCCCCCCGCAGGTACCTCAACAACGACATGGATCAATCCAGGTGATGGTTGGGCGGGGATGGCGCGGAGATCCACTGAGGATTCAGAACTTTCGGATAATCGAGCCCGTCCACGAGGGCGTCTGTACTGGGTGAAGTGGCAAAAGCGTGTCTGCAAGTACGACGCACAGAGGTACAGCGATAGCTGCTACGCCGATGCAGAGTCCGGTGAGTTGATCTAGCGGTCTAGAACCGGGACTGTGAGGGTCGTCGCTTGTCGCCGTTCCTGTCTCGCTGCCAGCATCATCAGGCCTCGTTGTGAGGGGGGGCTGCTGGGATAGGGCAGAGGTCATGGAATGGGGACAGGGACAACCCAGACAGTTCGGGTAACTGATCGGGAGAACAATTTCTCCCGAGGGCTGTCCATATCATGCCACTAGCACACCAACTTGTCGTCAAGCAACAGAAAAGGTTCAAGCGGCTCGCTGCTCGCTGCTGTCAAGACGAGGGGATAGCGGTGTTGCAGGCTCAACTCCGCTGCTTGCCAGAAGGCTGCGGATTTCACGTAGTTCTTCCAGAATTGTGCTTAGAAGCTGCTGTGTGGCGGAGTAAGGAGAATTAAGTACCTCAACGGTCACCTCTTTGATTCGAAGCACATCACGAGCAAAGCGTGCCACCTCATTTGGGTGAAACATTAAGGCTTCTTTCTGATCAGTCCGATACTCAGGATTGAGCTTGCGTGGATTGAAAGGAGGGTTGAGATTGCGGGGATCAGTGTTGGTGTAGCGGTAAACAGATGCTCGAGATCTATTCAGCGCGCGCTGTACTTCGTCGATACCAATGAGAGCCTCTCCGTTCTCACTGTCAGAGTTTCCAACGGCTTCAGATGATGTGCCGGTGTAACCCATTGGAGGCATGGCAACCATGAGACAGCTGTTGGACGGACGGGACTTCGCAGACACTAGCAGATGTTTTTCTTTGTTCCATAAATAATCCTTTGGGTGTGGAGGTTGTGAAAGCGTCCTTGCTGGATTGAATTTGCATTCACTGTGCCAATTCGCACGGTGATAGGTTCCGGCCTCGACTGGTTCCAAGACCTGATGCGCGTCTCCGCTCTCCTTTTGGTGACGCTTCGCGATGACCCCGCCGAAGCGGAGATTCCTTCCCATCGACTCTTGTTGCGTGCTGGATACATCCGTCGCGTGGCCTCCGGGATCTACGCCTATTTGCCGTTGATGTGGCGTGTGCTCCGCAAGGTTTCAGCAATCGTGCGCGAGGAGATGGACGCCACCGGGGCCCTTGAGACGCTCCTACCCCAGTTGCAGCCGGCGGAACTTTGGGAGAAGAGCGGTCGCTGGGCCGGCTATACCGAGGGCGAGGGGATCATGTTTCACCTGATTGACCGTCAAGAGCGGGAACTCGGCCTGGGTCCCACCCATGAAGAGGTGATTACTTCGCTGGCAGCGGAACTGCTGCGGTCATACCGACAGTTGCCGGTCACTCTTTATCAAATCCAGAGCAAGTTTCGAGATGAAATCCGTCCTCGCTTCGGATTGATGCGTGGTCGTGAATTCATCATGAAAGATGCCTATTCATTCCACGCTGGTCCTGAGGATTTGGCACGTGAATTTGGGATAATGGAGGAGGCCTACAGCCGCATCTTCCGCCGCTGCGGAGTGCAGGCCCTAGCGGTTGAGGCCGATAGTGGTGCCATTGGCGGCTCCGCCAGCAAGGAGTTCATGGTCACCGCTGCTGCAGGTGAGGATCTGATTCTCAGCAGCCCAGATGGTTCCTACGCAGCCAATCAGGAACGGGCACAAGCGCTGCCTCAGCCGGCTCAGCCACTTGAGGTTGAGGGGAGCAGTGTGCTGAAGACACCGGGGCAGGCCACGATTGATGACCTTTGTTCTGCCCATGGTTTCCAGCCTTGTCAGATCCTCAAGGTGATCCTTCTTGTGGCCCGCTTTGAGCAGGGCCGAGCCCAGCCTGTGCTGGTCAGCCTCCGTGGTGATCAGCAGCTCAATGAGGTCAAGCTCAGCAATGTCTTGCAGAGCAGCCATGCTCCGGAATGGGGGGCGTTGCTTTCTTTGCAGCCCCTCCTGGCCACAGAGCTAGCCGATGCCAGCCGAATGCCGCTTGGCTTTATCGGGCCAGATCTAGAGGATGGGGTGCTGGCTGGTAGTTCCACTCTTGAACCTGAGTTCTTGCGCCTTGCAGATCACACGGCCGTGGAGCTCGAGACTTTTGTTTGTGGTGCCAACAGCAACGATCAACATCGGGTTGGAGTGCGTTGGGGTCAGCAGGGACTGGTAGCTCCTGAGCCGCTGGATTTGCGCTGCGCTCTTGAGGGGGATGGGCTTACCCACGACCCGAGCCAGAAGCTCTGTGCAAGCCGAGGTATTGAAGTCGGTCACATTTTTCAGTTGGGACGTAAATACTCACAAGCCCTTGATGCCCGCTTCACGAATGAAAATGGCCGCGATGAACCCCTCTGGATGGGTTGCTATGGGATTGGTGTCTCGCGTCTGGCTCAAGCGGCTGTAGAGCAGCATCACGATGAGGCCGGCATTGTCTGGCCCGTGCCGATTGCCCCCTTTGAATTGGTTGTTGTGATTGCCAATGCAAAGGATCCTGTGCAGGTCGATCTGGCGGAGCGTCTCTATCGCGAGCTGAGCGCTGCTGGAGTTGATGTTTTGCTCGATGACCGCAGCGAACGAGCTGGGGTCAAATTCAAGGATGCTGAATTGCTCGGTATCCCCTGGCGTCTGGTTGTAGGCCGCGGCGCGGCCGATGGACTGGTGGAGCTTGTTGAACGCGCCAGTGGTGACAAGCGCGAGGGTGCTCCTGCTGTATTGCTGGCTTCCCTTCAAGAGCAGTTGCAGCAGCAGCGCCTGGGGTTATGAGCCCTTTGGCGGGTCACACCCCCCTACAGTCCTGACGCTCAACCGCTGAGGCGAGGTTTAAGTGATTGCAGCTCTGCGCATGTTCTGTCGTTCCCTGCTTCGCCAAGGCTTGGCGTTGCTGATGACGGCGAGCCTGTTGCTTGGACTCACCGCCTGCTCGGGGACCCCTAATGGACTTTCCGGGTCCTATGTCGATGACACGGTGGCCGTGGTTAACACGTTGCTCGCCACCATCAGCCCGGAGGAAGGCTCAACCAGTAATCAGCAGCAGGATCAGGCAAGGGCCCTGATTAATGACTACATCGCGCTCTATCGGCCTAATAATTCAGTCAACGGTCTGGCCTCGTTCACCACGATGCAGACGGCGTTGAACTCGCTAGCGGGTCATTACGCCAGTTACAACAACCGCCCTATCCCTGACACCCTCCGGGCCCGCCTTGAGAAGGAGCTTCACAAGGCTGAACTGAGCGTTGTTCGGGGCAGCTGATTAATCCTTGGGCCCCGATTTTTTGACGAGGGGCCCGGTGATCTGAAACACTTGCGGATTGTCTTGAAAAGCGGCCCTGAGTCGCCCTTGCTTTGGCCAACGTTGTCGTCATCGGTGCTCAATGGGGTGACGAGGGCAAGGGAAAGATCACCGATCTGCTGAGCCGCTCTGCTGACGTCGTCGTTCGCTACCAAGGCGGCGTGAATGCGGGGCACACCATCGTTGTCGATGGTCAGGTGCTCAAGCTGCATCTGATTCCTTCCGGCATCCTCTACCCAGATACGACCTGCCTGATCGGATCCGGCACTGTCGTCGATCCCAAGGTTCTCTTGGGTGAATTGGAGATGCTGGCGGGTAATGGCATTGATGCCAGTGGCCTCAAGGTTGCATCAACCGCCCATGTGACCTTGCCTTATCACCGCCTGCTTGATCAGGCGATGGAGCAGCAGCGCGGAAAAGCGCGGATTGGTACCACGGGCCGTGGCATCGGCCCTACCTACTCCGACAAGGCTGAGCGCAGCGGCCTGCGCATGATCGACCTGCTGGATGAGGATCATCTGCGGGAGCGCCTCGCCGGGCCCATTGCAGCCAAAAATCTCTTGTTGGAGCGGATCCATGGCATTGATCCGCTCGATCCAGACGAGGTGCTCGCCGAGTACGCCGACTACGGCAGGCGGCTATCCGCCCACGTCGTCGATTGCACCCGCTCCATTCACGATGCAGCGAGGGCCCGTAAGAACATCCTCTTTGAAGGTGCACAGGGCACCCTTCTCGATCTCGACCACGGCACTTACCCCTACGTCACCTCATCCAATCCCGTCGCAGGCGGCGCCTGCATTGGTGCTGGTGTCGGTCCGACGTTGATCGACCGTGTTATCGGAGTTGCCAAGGCCTACACCACCCGGGTGGGCGAAGGCCCCTTCCCAACGGAGCTGGAGGGCAGCCTTTCGGACCACCTGTGTGATCGTGGGGGTGAGTACGGCACCACCACAGGCCGCCGCCGTCGCTGCGGCTGGTTTGACGGAGTGATCGGCCGTTATGCCGTGGAGGTCAACGGCCTGGATTGCCTGGCCATCACCAAGCTCGATGTGCTCGATGAGCTCGATGAGATCCAGGTGTGCGTCGCCTACGAGCTGGACGGCGTTGAAGTGGATCACTTCCCAAGCAGCGCCTCTGAGTTCGCCCGCTGCAAGCCGGTGTTCCGCACGCTTCCCGGCTGGCAGACCTCCACGGCAGACTGCCGTCGCCTGGAGGATCTCCCCGAGACCGCCATGGCCTATCTCCGCTTCCTCGCCGATCTGATGGAGGTGCCGATTGCCATCGTCTCCCTCGGTGCCAGTCGCGACCAGACGATTGTGGTGGAAGATCCCATTCACGGCCCCAAACGAGCTCTTCTCAGCGCATGACCTCAACCCCCTCCACCCTTGATGTGGTGGCCATCGGCAATGCCATTGTTGATGTGCTGGTCCAGAGCCAGGACGATTTCCTGAGCACCCACGGATTGGCCAAAGGCACGATGGCCCTGGTGGATCAGGAACAGGCCGAGCGGCTCTACGGCGCCATGGGCCCTGGGGTTGAAACCTCTGGTGGATCAGCCGCCAACACCCTCGCCGCCAACGCCTCCACCACCGCAATCAGCTCTGGCAACGGCGGCAAGGCGATCTCCGGATGGTTGCGGATGCTGCGCTGACCGGCGCGGTGCACCATCAACAAGCTGTTGGCCTGACTGCCGCGCATCAACGGCAAGGTGGCTGTTGAGCCTGGATGGCAAAAGGAGCCCTGCCCCTCCACAAAAACGAGCGACTGCTCAGTGGCCCCCTCGGCCACCTGCAACACGGCCTGCTCGATAGCGCCAGCGGCGTAATCCACCCGCACCGCATCGAGCGGCACCCCGCCACCAGCGATCAGGATCCCGGCCTGACCCGTGCCAACAAAACGGGCATCCAACCCGCGCTGGCGTGCAGCAGCGGTGAGCTCCAGGGCTGCACTCATCTTTCCAACCGACATATCGGTGCCCACCGCCAAGATCCGCCGGCAGGGCAAAGACGCTGCCCGCGCCGCGGCCACACCAAGGCCAGCAGGC
>CAJWXK010000011.1 GCA_913048995.1 uncultured Synechococcus sp.
GCTTCACCAGCACCACGCGGATGTCGCTGGCCATGGCCAGGAACATCTTGCGCAGATTTTCAGCCTGGGCCTCGGTGCGATTGGTGAAATGGATTCCTCCGAGCTTGGTGACCCCTTCCACCAGGTGGCGCACCTCCCTGCCGAAATGGGCTTCGATCTCCTCAAGGCTGACGTCGGTGTCCTCGACCACGTCATGGAGAAAGCCTGCGGCAATCACTGCCGCGCTGGCTCCGATATCCCGCAGCAGGTCCGCAACGGCCACCGGATGAATGATGTAAGGCTCGCCTGTGGCTCGTACCTGCCGCCGGTGCAGCTGGTAAGCGAAGTCAAAGGCTGAGGCCAGCAGCGCTTCAGGGTCGGTTGGGCAGGTCTCCCCGCGGCCGGGGGGGACGTGGTCAATGCACTGGCGCAGCCACTCCGGTAGGGGAATGCCGTACTCGTCAGGGCTGAAGATTTCAAGCCTGAGCTGGGGCGCCACAGACGCCGTAACTCCCTGCAGCGACTGGGCTGCGGTGGTTACGACCCGGTCTGCGGCATCAAGCATGGCCTGGACTGAGTGTGTTCATCGTATGTAGGGACGAGCACAATCACCACTGAGGTCAGCGGCTGCCGATGGTCGACGCCCCCATCCTGTTGCTGCGCCAGCTGTTGGTGGCCTATCCGGGGACCAGTGGCTGCACGCTTTGTGGCTTGGATCTGACCCTGCAGCGGGGCGAGACGCTTGCGCTGGTGGGTCCTTCCGGTTGCGGTAAGAGCACAGTGGCCAGGGCTGTGTTGGGGCTCCTGCCTCCCGGCAGTCGTAGTAGCGGCACGTTGGAGCTGCAGGGTCAGGATCCTCGACGGTTGCGCCGTGCCGCGCTCAATCGTCTGCGAGGCGAAGCGGTGGGTCTGGTGTTCCAGGACCCGATGACCCGGCTCAATCCATTGCTGAGCATCGGTGAGCACATCGATGACACTTTGGCGGCCCATGGCGCCAGCACGGCAGGAGGGATGCGGCGGCGACGGGCAGAAGCGTTGCTGCAGCGTGTGGGTATCCCGCCGGAGCGCTACGGCAGTTATCCCCATGAATTCAGCGGTGGCATGCGTCAGCGGGTGGCGATTGCCCTTGCCATGGCCTGGAAGCCGCCACTGGTGATCGCCGATGAACCCACCACCAGCCTGGATGTGGCCGTCGCTGCCCAGGTGATGGCTGAACTCACAGCCTTGTGTGAGGAAGCCGGCAGCGCCCTGCTTCTGATCACCCATGACCTGGCCATGGCTGCCTGTTGGTGTCAGCAAATGGCGGTGATGCAGCAGGGACGTCTGATTGAGATGGGTCCTGCCGCTGAGGTGCTTAGGCAGCCCCGTGAGCCCTTGACTCAACGCCTGGTGGCTGCTGCGCGGCAGCGCGAGGGGGGAAGCACGCCGGAAGCACCTGCTGCGCCCGTTGTACTGGAGCTGCAGCAGTTGCGCTGTTGGCACCGCCTGCCCTCGCCGCTTTGGCGCCAGCGCTGGTTGCGTTCGGTTGATGGCATCAGCCTGCGTCTGCATGCTGGCGAGACCGTCGGGGTGGTGGGTCCTTCGGGTTGCGGCAAGAGCACGCTCTGCCGCGCTCTGATGGGCCTCAACACGGTTCGCGGTGGTGAGGTGCTGCTGCAGGGAAGGGATCTGCGGCGCCTCAGCGGCCGGGAGCTTCGTCAGGCTCGGCAGCGTCTGCAGATGGTCTTCCAGGATCCGCTGGCCTGCCTCAACCCGGCGATGACTGTGCTTCAGGCCATCGCTGATCCGCTGTTGATTCATGGCCTTGCTGATGGGCCGAAAGCCCGGCAGCTGGCGCTGGCTCAGATGCAGGCTGTCGGCCTTGATCCGGACTTGGGATCACGTCTGCCCCGGCAGCTTTCCGGCGGTCAGCAGCAACGGGTGGCCATTGCTCGCGCCTTGGTGCTGCGGCCAGCAGTGCTGCTGTGTGATGAATCGGTGAGCATGCTTGATGCTGAGGTGCAGGCTGAGGTGCTGCGTCTGCTGCGCCAACTGCAGACGCAGCTGGGCCTGGGCATCTTGTTTGTGACCCACGATTTGGGAGTGGCCAGCGGTTTCTGTCATCGCGTCATCGTTCTGGATCAGGGGCAGATCGTGGAGGAGGGCCCAGGCGATGGGCTGCTTGAGCGGCCCCAAGCTTCCATTACTCGTCAGTTGGTGGCGGCCTGTCCGCGACTACCCCAGGAGCCATGATCCCGGCCTGATGCTGTTGACCAAGGAACGGCTCCTTTGAACCCTGGGTCTGAATTCATCTTTGTTGCCTCATTGCGTTCTCAGATGAGCCTCAGAGAACCCTCAGGAGGAAGCCTTCAGCTGAACGGTTACTGAGTGAGGCTGGGATTTTTAGGGTCGCAGTGATCATCAAAGATCGGAATCTTTTTCATGGTTGCGCTTAATCCTCCCGGCCTAGATATTGATATAGCCGGCCATATCTGGTGGGGTGGCTTTACAGCAGAGATCACCATCTCGAACCCCACCGGTCGTGATCTCGACGGTTGGAGTTACACCTTTGATAGCCCACACAGGCTTGACTCCCTCCCCTGGGGTGCGCAGCTGGTGGCCGAATCTCTTGAGGATGGTCTGACCCGCTACACCCTCTCGGGCAGCACTTGGGGTGCTGTGGTCCCAGCTGGCGGTTCAGTAACTGTCGGCTTTAACGGTCAGCAGGGGGTGGCGATTGGTCAGAGCGGCCTGCTCAGGGCTGAATTACTGCTCGCGCAGCCGGTCGACAGCGTTGCTGCTGAGAAGCCTGAGGCGGGGGAGGTGGTCGCGTCGCTAGTGCCTGAGCTGGCTGAGCCCATGGGGATGGAGCAGAGCCATGCCGGTGAGGAGCATGACCATGCCATGCATGGCTCCTCCAGTTCAGGTGAGTACACCGACATCACGTCATGGGGAACCTTTCACGGTTCAAACCACAACTCACAGCACAACGAGTTGGTGGGTGGACGGACGGCCATCACTACTGAGGCGCTGGTGGCGTACAACGGCTTGCGGGCGTTTGCCGGACTGGAGGCTGTCGGGATTGAGGATGTGGGTGAGTGGGCGTTTTCCCGTGGGCTGACGAACAACAGTCAGGCCTGGGGCAATGACATCCAGGGCGTGGGCCTCTGGTACGCGATGCAGGGAGCCAAGGTGGGATGGATCGCTGATGAGGCTTACGACCCGCAGATCTTGGCTGACATTCAGCGCACAGCACGTCTGGGAGATGCGGCCGACGTGATGGCGATGGTGGAGGAGTACGGCCATGGGGGATTTGCTGACTATTTGCGGCAGGCCTCACTGGAGGAGGTGTTCATCAACACCTTGAAGATGGAGCCTCATTACGGCGGCTGGATGCACGGCCGTACGCACGGCTTTCTCGATATAGAGGGGGTGGCGATTGCCCATGACATCAATCACCTGACGGTGCTGGGCTGGGACCAGAGCCAGCCGTTCATGAATGACACATTCGACTGGCCGCAGTGGCCGGCGCTGGATGTGAGTGATGAGACGGTGATCAACTACTACCAGGGCATCGTCAGCCTCGGTGATCCTCTGAGCGCGAATTTGGACAGCCTGCCAGGGGTGTATTCAGCGCCTGTTGTGGTGCCTGAAGCCGCAGGGGAAACGGCATCGCTGCAGCCCGTTTCTACGGCCATAGCCCCCGAGCCTTCGGTGGATCCGATCATCGGCAGCAGCGGCGGCGGCCTCGATGTGGCCGTCAGCGGCGATCTCTGGTGGGGTGGTTTCACGGCTGAGATCACCGTCACCAATGAGAGTCAGCAGCGCATTGATGAGTGGGCCGTCAGCTTTACCAGCGCCCATCGCTTCTACGGCGAGGCCTGGGGGGTTGATGTTGTAACCGAAGCACTTGGTGAGGATCTCTACCGCTATGAGCTCAGTGGTAGTGACTGGGGACGTTCAATCAACGCCGGTCAGTCGATGACCGTGGGTTTCAACGCGCTCTCCGGCGATGAGCTGGGCCGCAGGGGCGAGCTCACGGAGGGGTTGCTGCTGGCAGAGGGCAGCAGCATCACACCGCTTTAGCGATTACGTAGCCGTAGAAGCTCCAACAGCTTCTGCATCACCGGCGGCAGAGGTGCCTCAAACACCAGTCGCCGCCGGTCGATCGGATGGTCTAAGCCCAGCTGCACGGCATGTAGGGCCTGCCCAGGTAGCTCCAGGGGTAGCTTGCGGCAGCGGCTGTAGGTGGGGTCTCCCATCACGGGGTGACCGCTGTGGGCGCAATGCACGCGGATCTGATGGGTGCGTCCGGTGTCCAGCTTGAAGCGCAGCAGCGAGTAGTCCCCCAGCCGCTCTTGCAATGTCCAGTGGGTACAGGCATGGCGGCCGTTTTCATCTGAGACCACGGCATATTTCTTGCGATCAATCGGGTGGCGACCGATTGCCCCCACGATGGTGCCGCTCTCTCCAGCGGGTACGCCGTGCACCACTGCTAAGTATTCGCGTGAGGCCACCCGTTTCTGGATCTGCACCTGCAGCTTTACGAGCGCCTGCTGGCTCTTGGCGATCACGATGCAGCCAGTCGTGTCTTTATCCAGCCGGTGCACAATCCCTGGCCGGAGCTTGCCGCTAATCCCGGGTAGATCCGGGCAGTGGTGCAGCAATCCGTTGACCAAGGTGCCGTCCTTGTTGCCCGGTGCCGGGTGCACCGTCAGCCCGGCGGGCTTGTTGATCACGATCAGGTGCTCATCCTCAAACAGCACATCGAGCTCCATTGGCTCAGGTTTGAGATAAGGCAGCGGTTCAGGGGGAGGCATCCAGAGCTGGATCTGATCGTCTTGACGCAGCGGTGTCTTCGCCCTGCCGGTGATGCCGTTCACCCGTACGTAGCCGGCATCGATGAACTTCTGAATGCGGGCGCGACTCTGCTCTGGGCGCTGGCTCACCAGCCAGCGGTCCAGCCGCATCGGTAGCGGTTTGGGGTAGTGCAGCGTCAGTAGCTCCCCTTCCCCTTCCCCGAAGCCTGCTTCGAGCTCGCTTGAGCTCATGGCAACTCCAGGGCGATCGGCCCCAGCACCAGTCGGCGGAAATCATCCAGTAGCCGCTGAGCCATCCGTGCGGTTTGCCCGGATGTGTGGCGTTCGGCTGCGGCACTTAGCCAGGCACTTGGATCGGACTGCTCCTCCTCTTGAGCGATGCCGTAGCGCTGCTGCAGTAGTCCTGTGTTGATGCCAGCCTCCGCTTGAGTGGCGAGGGAATCAAGCATCGAGATGAAGGCAATCGCCACGCTTTCGCCGTCGTAGGCGGCCTGGCCGATGTCATCGCAGAGGGCCAGATGCAGGGCCGCCTTTTGATCATCAAGTCGAGGTGGCAGCACACCTGGGGCATCGAGCAGATCCAGGCTCTGGCCCAGCCTTACCCAGCGCAGAGTGCGTGTCACACCGGCGCGGCGGGCGCTGTCCACCACCTTCTGGCGCACGAGTCGGTTGATCAGGGCTGACTTGCCCACGTTTGGGAAGCCCAAGGTCAGGGCACGCACAGGTCTCGGCCGCATGCCCCTGGAGCGCCGACGTTCATTGAGCTGCTCGCCAGCGCGGATGGCTGCCTGCTGCACTTGCTTGACGCCGGTGCCCGCCTTGGCATCGCACCACCACGGGGTCTGCCCTTTTTGGCGGAACCATTGGTCCCATGCTTGCCGAGCTTGGGTGGTCACCATGTCGCGCCGGTTAATCACAAGCAGGTGCTGCTTGCCCTTGATCCAGCGTTGTAGATGAGGGTGGCCGGTGGCCATTGGAATCCGTGCGTCCCGCACCTCGATCACCAGATCCACCTTGTTGAGGTGCTGGTTGAGTTGCTGCTCAGCTTTGGCGATGTGGCCGGGGTACCACTGAATGGCTGGGGTGCTCACGGCACCACCAATACAGGGCAAGGCGCCAGCTGAATGACCCGCGCCGCTGTGCTGCTCTGGGCACCTTCAAGGTTCATGCCGCGGGTTCCCATCACAATCAGATCCGCCTCGGTTTCATCGGCGACATCGCCGATCACAAAGGCCGGCTTGCCTTCACGTTCGATGACTTCACAGCTCACACCTGCTTTGGTGAAGGTCTCTTGAGCCTTCTCCAGCAGCTGAGCCACATCGCCTGCATCGGCCATGTCACTGGACTCACTGTCGACCACTGAGAGCAGCAGCAGCTTGCTCTGGTGCTCTTGCACCAACTTGAGCACGGTTGCGATCGTGTCCAGGGCCGCGCGGCTCTGGTCGAGGGGAAACAGAACGGTGCTGAACACGGTTGCAGCCAAGGGCATCTTCCTTTCCTAGCCCCTCAGCGCTCATTAACAACGGTTAACGGGTTAACCTCTCCGCGCTCCATCCTCTCCAGCTCCATGGCGAAGCGCTCCCTGTCCGCCCTCTCCGCCGAGACGCTGCGCGGCAAGCGCGTGCTGGTGCGGGTGGATTTCAACGTTCCCCTCAACGATTCCGGCGCAATCACCGATGACACCCGCATTCGCGCCGCTCTGCCCACCATCAACGATCTGACTGGCAAGGGTGCCAAGGTGATCTTGTCGGCCCACTTTGGCCGTCCCAAAGGTGCGGTCAAAGAGGACATGCGCCTCACACCGGTGGCGGCCCGCCTGGGTGAGCTGCTCGGCAAGCCCGTGGCGAAGACTGATAGCTGCATCGGCGCCGATGCCGAGGCCAAGGTTGGTGCCATGGCTGAGGGTGATGTTGTTCTCCTTGAGAACGTTCGCTTCTTCGCCGAGGAGGAGAAGAACGAAGCCGGTTTCGCTGAGAAGCTCGCTGGCCTGGCTGAGATCTATGTCAACGACGCCTTTGGCGCCGCTCACCGTGCCCATGCCTCAACCGAAGGTGTGACCAAGTACCTCGCCCCAAGCGTGGCCGGTTACCTCATGGAGAAGGAGCTTCAGTACCTGCAGGGCGCTGTCGATAACCCCAAGCGTCCGCTGGCCGCGATCGTCGGTGGCTCCAAGGTGAGCAGCAAGATCGGTGTGCTCGAGGCCTTGATTGACAAGTGCGACAAGGTGCTGATCGGTGGCGGCATGATCTTCACCTTCTACAAGGCCCGCGGTCTCTCGGTGGGTAAGAGCCTGGTGGAGGAGGACAAGCTCGAGCTTGCCAAGGAGCTTGAGGCCAAAGCGAAGGCCAAGGGTGTGCAGCTGCTGCTTCCCACCGACGTTGTCCTTGCTGACAATTTCGCTCCTGATGCCAACAGCCAGGTGTCCTCGATCGACGCTATCCCCGATGGCTGGATGGGTCTTGATATCGGTCCTGACTCGATCAAGGTCTTCCAGGAGGCCTTGGCTGATTGCCAGACCGTGATCTGGAACGGCCCCATGGGTGTTTTCGAATTCGACAAGTTCGCTGCAGGTACCAACGGCATCGCCACCACCTTGGCTGAGCTCAGCGCTAAGGGCTGCTGCACCATCATCGGAGGGGGTGATTCGGTCGCTGCTGTCGAGAAAGCTGGCCTGGCAGAGAAGATGTCTCATATCTCCACCGGTGGTGGCGCCAGCCTTGAGTTGCTCGAGGGCAAGGTTCTCCCCGGCGTGGCTGCTCTCGACGAAGCAGCCTGAGGTATCAGCGGGTGGTCACTGATCGCGAACGGGATCTCTCCCAGCAGTTCTGGGACCGGCGCCTGGGGCGCCGGTCCTCAGGCACGTCTCGCCGTGGCCGCGGCAGGTTGCCGTGGTGGGTGATCACTCTCCTGGTTGTGCTGCTGCTGTGGCTGTTGTTCGGCCGCTGAAATGCCCCTGCTGGCTGTAGCGCTGGTGCAACTCACTGGCGCGGGCTCGTAGTTTGCGGCGGAGAGTCCTCCTGGCCTGGCGTTCGCGCTGCTCGCAGCGGAGCAGTCCGTCAATGTCGCTGGCTCCGCCCAGACATGTTTCGGCGTCTTTGAGAATTGCCATTCGGCCGCGGTGATTGAGCCGCTCAATGTGATGGCGCAGCTTGAATTGCTGGTTGGTTTTCAGTGCAGCTCGGCTGTCTGGCCCGTGAGCTGCCGCCGGGGGGATGCTGCTGGCTCCCATCCCAAGGAGCAGTAACAGTGAAGGGATGAAGTTCAAGATCGACGTGCGAGGCCCCCGCAGTGTCAGCCGCTGGTATGACCGCCCTGTGTCAGTGACGGCAGCAGCTCTGACGAGGTGCAACCTTCGTTATCGCTGAGTTCCAGCACCCCGCGAACCCAGCCGCGAAGGTGTTGGGGCAGACGCCCCTGCTCGTAGCGCTGCAACGCTTCCATCAGCACCGGACTGTTGACCCAGGTGGGAGCCACGTGAGGCTGTTGCACGATGACCGGAGTGTCGCCAACCGCCCCTTGGGGGGCAAGTCATGTCCGCCAAGCTCCCGGTTTCCTTCATCGGTCTTGGTGCCCTCGGGGCACCGATGGCCGCCAATGTGCTCGCAGCGGGTTTCCCGCTGACCGTTCAAAACCGCAGCTCCGACCGGGCCCTGCCGCTACAGCGTCAGGGTGCAGCGGTGGCTGAGACGCCGGCTCAGGCAGCAGCAGGCTCCAGATTTCATGCGCTCTGCCTCAGTGATGGTGCTGCTGTGCGCTCGGTAATGCTCGGTGATCAGGGTCTGCTGGCAGGGGCGGCCCCCGGCGGGGTGATTGTCGATTTCTCCACGATTGATACGGCCACCACCACGGAATTGGCAGGCGCGGCTGCTGCTCAGGGACTGCACTGGCTGGATGCGCCGGTGACCGGCGGCACCGAAGGCGCACGCCTAGGCACCCTTTCGGTACTCGTCGGGGGTGAGAAACCTGTGCTGGATCAGGCTCTCCCCCTGTTGCAGGCTGTGGGGGGCACCATCACTCACCTGGGTCCTGTGGGTTCAGGTCAGCGGGCTAAGGCGGTCAATCAGGTGCTTGTCGCAGGCAGTTATGCGGCTGTGGCAGAAGCGCTGGCCCTTGGAGAAAGGCTAGGCCTGCCTATGGCTGAGCTGGTGGCGGCGCTTCAAGATGGGGCCGCAGGTTCTTGGGCCCTGCGCAATCGGGCACCGGCGATGCTTCGCAGGGAATTTCCTTTGGGTTTCAAATTGCAATTGCACCGCAAGGATCTCGCCATCGCTCAGGCAGAAGCCCAGGCCTGTGGCCTCCAATTACCTGTCACCGATCAAGTTGCGACGATCGAGGATCGACTGATCGCCGCCGGTCATGCCGACGATGATGTGTCGGTGTTGCTGCAGTGGTTCAAAGGCGATTGACGACACGCACCATGCGGCTGATGCTCACTGTCCCCTCGGGATGCAAGACCAGCACTGCCCAGGACTGGCTGCCAGGTCTATAGGGAGCCTGGATCGTTTTGAAGATGCCACCAGCGTTGAGAGCACCAAGCTTGAGATCCGGCCCCTCGCCGCTGCTCAGCTGCTCGTCAGTCAGTTCTGCAAGACCTCCAGCCAGGACAGCCTCCTTGAGGGGCTCATCAACTAAGACGTCAAAGTCGTAGCGCTGACCGGTCAGCACCGTCTCAGGCACGATCACGCTCACAGGAAGGTCCCGCTCGCCGCTGTGAACCACCGATTCCTCGCTTAGGACCTCCTGCTCGCCCAGGATCGTGCCATCGGAGTTCACCGCCAGGGTTTGCTTTGCGTTGAGGCGGAAGCTGCGCCCGTCGCGGCTGGTGCTTCCCTCCACCGTCACCTCAAGGGTGCTGCGGCCATCAGCTTGATCAGGACCTTGGCTCAGGCTCCAGCGACTTTCGGGGAAACGCTCAAGCAACTCGGCGTAGCGGCTTTCAAGATCCGTTCGCACCAGACCGTCGCCCCCCTGCACCAGGGTGGCTACCGCTGATTCATCACCGCTGTTGAGGGCCTCCTCAAGCTGCTGTACCAGGGTGGGGTTCAGCTGTGCCCAGGCGGGGGAAGCGTTCAGCAGAGCCATGCCGCCAAGTAGGGCAGCCAGGGCAGGAAGGCGTCCCAGGCAGGGCGTTGCAATCACGGTGAACCACGGAATAGCTCTTAAGTTAGGCGCGCTTCCTTCCAAGTCCATGCCTCGGCTCCTGATTGCCGCCAGTGGTACCGGCGGCCATCTGTTTCCAGCCCTGGCAGTGGCGGATCGGCTGCCGCCGGACTGGTCTGTGCGCTGGTTGGGTGTTCCTGACCGGTTGGAGCGACAGCTCGTGCCCTCGCGCTACCCGCTCTACACCGTGCGAGCCGGCGGGCTTCAGGGCCGCGGATTACGCAAGTTGCAGCAGCTGCTGAAACTTCTTTGGAGCACCATCCCTGTCCTGCGGCTGATTCGGCGGGAGGACTGCAGCGCGGTCTTCACCACTGGCGGCTACATCGCCGCACCAGCGATCCTGGCGGCGCGATTGGCACGTAAGCCGGTGGTTCTGCATGAATCCAATGCGGTGCCGGGGCAGGTGACTCGGCTGTTGGGGCGGTTTTGCACCCGAGTGGCCCTAGGGCTGCCCCAAGCGGCAGGTCGCTTGCCTGGTGTTCGTCCCCAGGTCACTGGTACGCCAGTGCGTCAGGAGTTTCTCCAGCCGATGGATTGCCCTGACTGGGTGCCCGCCGGTGCTGGCCCTCTGCTCCTTGTAATTGGGGGCAGCCAGGGGGCTGTAGGGCTTAACCGGATGGTGAGGGCTGCTGCGCCTCAGCTATTGCAGCAGGGTTGCCGCATCGTGCATCTCTGTGGCAACCAGGACCCCGAACAGGGCCAGCTGCAGCACTCCGCCTATGTGGAGCGTTCCTTCAGCGATCAGATGCCTGCCCTGTTGCAGCATGCGGATCTCGCCATCAGTCGCGCCGGCGCCGGCAGCCTCAGTGAATTGTCCGTCTGCCGCACTCCGGCGGTTTTGGTGCCTTTCCCGCAGGCCGCTGATGATCACCAGAGCGCCAATGCAGAAGCCGCAATTGCTGTTGGTGCGGCAGTCATCGTTAGCCAGCATGCAGCTGATGAAAGTGCCCTGGAACAGACCCTTATCTCCTTGCTTGGTCCGCGCCTGAGCGATGCAGATCCTGCAGCAGATCCTCTAGTTGAGCTGGCGGCAGGAATGGATCGCTTAGCGGTGCGCGATGCCGATCAGGTTCTTGCCCATTTGATGCAGGATTTAGTTGTTTAGCCGTGACTGCGAGGGCCGATGCTGCTGGAGACATCGCGGCGGCTTTCCTCCACCGGCTCCAGGCTGCTGATGGCTCCTACTCCTGCGAGCTGGGGCAGGGGCCCGCTGCCTTCAAGGGCCTTCGCTAGGGCTTCAAGTTCCTGTGGCTGGCGGACACCGATCGACTGGCCGAGGCTTTCCCCATCGGCATCAAAGAGCTGTAGATGGGGAATGCCGTTGACGCTGAAGCGCTTGATCTGTGCCTCCCAAGCAGGGTTATCCACGTTCAGCAGCACCAGATCGATCTCGGGATGCTGCTCCTGCATCGTTTCGATCGAGGGGGCCATGGTTCGACAGGACTCGCACCAGTCGGCATAGAACTCCACCAGGGTGGGACGTCCGTTCTGTAGGGCTGTTTCGAGCGGAAGGGAACGGCGGGCCATCTGATCGAGCAGGTCGCGCCCATCGCTGCCGCGCTGCAGCCAGATGAGGCCGACAACGAGCAGGGAGACCAGCAGCAGAACCAGCTGGGGGCCGCGGCGGCCGGGTAGGCCATTGCCGTTTGGGGTGGTGGACATCAGCTGCGCCGCGGGCTAGGCGCTGCCATGCTGGCAGTGATTGCCCGAGCGGTGAAGTGAAACGCCGGCTGACGCTGCAGTTTCCTCGCGATGCCGTGCATCAGCCAATCACCTATCGCCTCGCGGTGGACTATGACGTGGCCTCACGGATCATCCGTGCACAGGTGGCGCCGAATCAGCGCGGCACGATGGTTGTGGAGCTCTCCGGCGACATCGACGAGCTGGAGGCGGCTCAGGAATGGCTCACCAGTCTTGGCCTTGACATCAGCTCGGCCGCCGGTGAGATCGCTATTGACCCGCAGCGTTGCGTGGACTGCGGCATTTGCTCGAGCGTTTGTCCCAGTGGCGCTCTTAGCTGTACGACCCCAAACTGGCAGTTGCAGTTCGACCAGCGGCGCTGCGTCGTCTGCGAACAGTGCATTGCCGTTTGCCCTCTCGATGCCATCAGCCTGAAACTCTGATGTCCAACATTGCGCGATGGCTCACCCTGCCGGCTCGGGCCCCGATGCTCTTGGTGCTGGCATTAATTAGTTTTTATCTCGGCGCGCACTGGGGGTTTTTACAGGACGACATCCGCTCGAGTGTTCATAGCAGCTCTTACATCGATGAGGCCTATTGGCTGCTGTCTCTGAGTCAGGTGGTGATCGTTGTCTCCTTTTGCACCTTGCCGGAGCTTGTATTGCGGCAGATCTCCCTGTTCATGGCGGCCAGCAAAGTCATCACCTTGGTGGTGACCCTGCTGGTGGTGGTGGTGGGGGGCATGTACCTGCTTTATATGCCTGGATTTGGTGATCTTCTGGTGCTCACCGCCGCCTTGCTGCTGGCACGTCTTGACCTTGTGAGGCTGAAGATCTGGCCGCCAGCCTGGTTGGGGCTGATCGGCTTCAACATTTTCATCCTCGTATTCATGCATTACGGCCATGCCATGCATCTCGAGCTGCTGCATTGGCCCTGGTTTCATTTCCTTGCCGGGGGTTTAGCCAGCAACATGTAGCTCCAGCGGTTGCCGAGCACTTTCTTCACGTAGAGGCGTGTCTCCGGATAGGGGATGGCTTCGACCCAAAGCTCAGGCAGTTTCATCAAGTCCTCATTGACCCATGTGCTGGTGGCACCAGGACCTGCGTTGTAGGAAGCCAGAGCCATGTACAGATTGCCGCCACTCAGTTGAAGCATCTGATGCAGATAAAGCGCCCCCAGTTCAGCGTTGAGCTCGGGGTCCTCAAGTGCCTCTTGATCCGGGGCGGGCTGCCTCAGTTCTGCAGCGGTGCTCGGAAGCAATTGCAGCAGACCGACCGCACCGGCGGCGGACTTCACTGTGGGGGTCAGCCTTGATTCCTGGCGCGCCACACCCTGCAGCAGTGCTGGATCCAGCTCGTTGTTTCTTGCCGCGGTGTTGATCAGCTCGCTGTAGGTGCGCGGATGACGCAGACGCTCGAGCAGGTGCTGCTGGCTCAGGTTTCGGGGCGCTCCTTGCCGCTGGGCGGCGTCAAGCTGGGCAAGACCGCTCCATCGGTCCCCCACTGCTAATCGCAGAAGGCCTTCCTGCCAAAGCTCAGCAGCATTCTTTGGCGCCCCGCCCCCTCGCCAAGTGCGCCAGTGTTCCCAGGCCTCGGTGTCCAGTCCCAGGCGGCTGAGCTTGTTGATCGCAGGCGGCAGTAATCCCCCATGGGGTTCCAGTGCTTCTGGCAGCGGTTCTGGTGCTTGGCCCAGCCGTTCACTGGCTCGCCAGCCGTAGTAGCCGAAGGGATGCCGCTCTAAAAGCTCTTGCCAAAGTTCCTGGGCCATGGCCGTATCGCCCTGCATCTGTGCCACCAGCCCTCGCCAGAACCGGTGCCGAGCATCGATTGGTGCCGGCTTGGGTTCCTGCAGCTGCTGCTCCAGTAGCTCGGCAGCCCCACTCCACTGTCGTTTGAGCAGTTGACTGCGGATCTCCTCCCAGGCCTGCTGCTGATGGCTCAGCGGAGTTTCTCTTGCCTCCCCTAACCGTCGCCGTGTGCGCTCGCTCTGGGGAGCAAGATCGCCAAGGCAGCGACGGGCCCCGTCGAGGTTGCCCTGCTGGGCGAGGGCCCCTGCCAACCTGTCTCGCTGGCTGGGACTCAGCGCGTCTGGTTCGCTGTGGCATGCCTCCAGCAGAGCGGCTTCTGCACCTGGCCAGCGCTCACCCCATCGGGCCAGATGCAGCCCTCCCAGTGCACCTCCCTGCTGCCGGTGCCAGTCCACCGCTGCTGCAAGGGCAGCGGGATGGGCCGGGAATCGTTGCAGCAGCAGCTGGATTTGGGGCCCGCCACTGCGGCCCAGGTAATAGAGCGCATCAGCACTTGGGGGTGCCAGCGGGTGCCGTTCCAGTAGTTCCTGCCAGCGCGATCGGGCTTCCTCTTCAAGGCCCAGCTGCCGCGCCGCATAGGCCTGGGCTTTGAGCACCACCGGCACCAACAGCTGCTCTGAAGCTGTGGGATTCCAGGCCTGTGCTCGCAGTAGCCAGCGACGGCGACCGGCACTGGTCTGAGGCTGGGCAGCCAGGATCACTCGCGCTTGACGGCGTCGCAGCGGATCGGGGTCAAAGCGAGCGCTGCGTCGGAGCAAGGTGGCATCGCTGCCGCGCTCCAGGGGAGGCCGCCTCTGCAGTAGGAGTTGCTGCAGGGCTAGTGCCGTGCCGGCTGTGGCGACCGCGATCGTGGCAATGGCCAGCACTCCCCGGTTGCATTGAGCCATCGGCGGCCGCCTATTCCGCATCGGCACTGTATGGAGGCAAGATTGGCGCGCTGTGGAGTAAGCCATTGAGTGCGTCTGTTGATTGGCAGCATCTGGTGGCTCACTCCAGGGCACGGTTGGAGCAAGCACTTGCCGCCCTGACACCACTGCAGCTTCAGCGGCGCCGCACGATGCTGGCTCTCGTTTGTGGCCTCGGGAGCTGGTTGCTAAGGCCGATCCCGCCGTTGAGTTGGCTGCCCGGCTGGGTAGTGGGGGGCCTGCTGTTGTGGGCTGCCGTTGAGTTGGCACTACTGGTCTGGCGGCCGCGCCGATGGCGTTGAAGTTGCAGACAGATCGCCATGAGTCTCCTGCGTCTAGCCCGTACTTGCTGGTGCCTTTAACCTCTGGCTAAACGAAGTTCTCTCTTCATGGCCGACCTGGCGACCCATCCGGTGGGCCAACCGCTTAGCGGCGGTGGCGCCAGTTTTGGGACCGATGGCATCCGTGGTCGGGTGGGCACCGTGATGACCCCTGCCTTGGCCCTTCAGCTCGGTTACTGGGTCGGTCAGGTTTTGCCAGGCAAAGCTCCTGTGTTGCTGGGAATGGATTCGCGCACCAGTGGACCGATGCTCATGGCAGCCCTGGAGTCGGGTCTCACTGCTGCTGGCCGGGAGGTGTGGTCCCTGGGTTTATGCCCTACCCCTGCAGTGGCGCGAATGGTCAGCCAGCAGCGGGCTGCCGGTGGCCTGATGGTCTCCGCGAGCCATAACCCCCCAGAGGACAATGGCATCAAGGTGTTTGGAGCCTCCGGTGCCAAGCTCAGTCGCACGCAGCAGGAATCGATCGAAGCAGGCCTGAGGGGTGAGGTGCGCCCGGCCCTGACGAGTTGCGGCTCCACCCGCCGCCGCGAGGATCTGCTCAGCTCCTACAGCGCTCTGCTTGAACAGAGCCTCGAGGGTCGACGTTTGGATGGTCGCCGCATCGTGCTCGACCTCTGTTGGGGTTCGGCGACAGCCTGTGGCGCCGAGCTGTTCCGTAGCCTCGGCGCTGATGTCACCGTGCTGCATGGCAAACCTGATGGCAGTGCCATCAATGTCGCCTGTGGAAGCACCCACCTAGAGCCCCTGCGTCAGGCGGTATTAGCCGCTGATGCTGAGATGGGCTTTGCCTTTGATGGTGATGCGGACCGGGTGCTTGCCGTCGATGGACGTGGTCGCCTGGTCGATGGGGATCACATCCTCTACCTCTGGGGCGCTGACTTGGCTGATGCTGACCGTCTGCCGGAACAACGCCTGGTGGCAACGGTGATGAGCAATCTCGGTTTCGAGCGGGCCTGGCGCGCTCGGGGTGGTCTGCTTGAACGTACGGCTGTTGGCGATCAGCATGTTCATGCCGCCATGGCCGAGCTAGGGGCTGCGCTTGGTGGTGAGCAGTCGGGCCACATCATCAGCGCTGATTACGGCATGAGTGGCGATGGTCTGCTCACGGCATTGCACTTGGCGGCTCTGCTCCAACCCGGTGAAACCCTGGCTGACCGTCTTGATGAAAGCTTCAGCTGCTTCCCTCAGCGGCTGCGCAATGTGAGGGTGCCCGACCGTGATCGCCGCAAAGGCTGGCAGCAGTGCGATGCACTTACTAATGCCGTCGCCGCAGCAGAAGCCGCGATGGGAGATGAAGGTCGCGTCTTGGTCCGGGCCTCCGGTACCGAACCACTGCTGCGGGTGATGGTGGAGGCCTCTACCCAGGAGCAGGTGGATCACTGGACCGACCACCTCTCTGATCTCGCTGATCAGCTGCTTAACGCCTGAGCTAGCAGAAGTGCACCGGTGCAAGCATCGCCTTGTGGTTGGACCTGTTGCACACCTGGGAGTCGCTCCTTGAGCACTCTCTCCATCTCATGCTGAAGCGGTAGTAGGTGGCTGATGGCCCCCCCGAAGCAGCAGAGGGCGGGAGCTTTGAGATCCAGCGCCCGGGCTACCCCTTCCACCATCAAGGCGAGCTCTCCTCCTGCGTTTTCCAGTACCTGTATGGCATGGACGTCGCCAGCCTCGGCCTGGGTGCTCACCAGCGGTGCCAGCCGGGCAAAGCCTGCGGCCCCGAATTGGGGATCAACCACGAGGGCCTTCAGTTCATGGGCCTGGCGCACGCCCAGTGTGTCCCAGAGCACCTGCTTCAGCGCCGTCTCTGGTAGCCGCCCGTCAGCCATGCGCAGGGTTAGAGCCAGGCCGTCTCGGCCGATGTCCATGGCACTCCCCACCCCATCCACTAGCCAGCCCCAGCCGGCGCAGCGGTGGTGTCGGCCGCTGGAATCACGTCCGACAGCAATCGCTCCGGTCCCGCTAATCAGCACGATCCCTGGTTGCCCGGGGGCAAAGGCTCCGGCTAGGGCCGTGCGTTCATCGCCTGTGACCACAACGGAATCAAGTCCAAGGGTCTGGCGGGCCAGGCAGCTGCCAAGACTCTGGCTCGGGCTGCCCTGCTCGATGCCGCTGGCGCCGATGGCCGCGGCGCTGAGTGCTGTAGTGGCAGCAGCGTTCTGACGAGCTGCCGTCAGGCTGCTGCGTAGCGCTTCTGCAAAGCGTTCAGGGCCATCGCTGCTGCCTAAATGGCTGACGCCGCTGCCTTCCCCCTGGCCGATGACTCGGCCATCGGCCAGGGCTAGGCGGCAGCGGGTGTGGGTCTGCCCGGCATCAAAGCCCGCCAGGATCAGTTCTGGGGCGTTGCGATCAGCCACGGATCGTTGGCTCCTGACCTGCACGTTTCAGGGCCTGCGCTACCCCAAGTGTGGCCAAGGCGAACCAGCCGCTGAGCTGCACCTCCGGGCGGAAGAAGATGGTGTCCACTAGGCCGTGCCCGGCCAGGCCGATGACGGCAGCCATGGCACCCACCGCCGGCAGGCTGAGCAGCAGATCACGCTGGAGCTGGGCCATGCCGAGCTTCAGGCTCGTGATGAAAAGTCCAAGACCGGCTAACAGGCCTGGTATGCCGGTTTCAACAGCCAGCTCCAGCGGTACGGAGTAGGCGCTCAAGGCGGTGTAGCCGGGCTGTTGATACAGCGGGTAGATCAAATTGAAGGCGCTGTTGCCAGGACCGATGCCGAGCCAGGGACGGTCCCGAACCATTTCAAGGGCTGAGAGCCAGACATTGATGCGGAAGTTGTTGGAGCTGTCCTCACGGCCAGCGACCATGCTCAGTAGGCGTATGCGCAGGGGCTCTACCTTCAGTGCAGCCACGGCAAGTGCGACCAGCACAGCGCTAATCACCAGTGGTGGCAGCAGTTTCCTCAGCAGCGGGCTGAGGTGGCGGCTTTGGCGCAGCAGCAGCAGCAGTCCCATGCTGCCGAGGCTGAAGAAAAGCCCGATCCAGCCACCGCGGCTGTAGGTGAAGACCGCCGCAGCCAAGCCGCTGCTGAGGCTGCTTAGTGCCAGAAGCCTCGGCCAGAACCCCTGCCAGCGCAACAGGGCCACCACAGCCAGCGGCATCAGAGGCACCAGATAACCCGCTAGAAGGTTGGGATTCCCAAGGGTGCTGTAGATGCGCCGGGTGCCGTCGGCCACTGAGTTGGGATCGGCCCATAGGGCCAGGTCTTCTGTGGGGGCGTAGATCTGCCTCAGTCCCACCACGCTCGTGGCCAGCTGGCCAAGAAGCAGTCCTGCTAACAAGCGGTTCCACCACTGGGGCGCCTGCTCCAGCAGACGTTGCATCAGGGCATAGACCCCTAGGTAGCTCAACAGTTTCAGCAAGCCCTTGGCAGCAGCTGCAGGCACGGGTGAGAAACCGGTGGCCAGTAGTGCCAGGGCCAGATAGATCAGCAGCCAACCGTTCAGGGCTCCCAGACGCTGCCTGGATGGAGCAGAGGCCAGCCCCCAAACCAGCCACAGCAGGCCGCATGCTGTGATCATCAGCCCCAGCCCACCTCGGCTGATGAACGGCATCAGCATGAGCAGTGCGGTCAGGATCACCCCGGCCAGATGGGGCAGATGGCGCCGCAAAAGGCTCGCGTCTCTCCCCGCCAGCTGGCCCTGCCAGCGGAGCAGCCAGGGGATCGTCGGCGATGGCGTCATCCGGCGTTCTGCTGCTCTGCGAGCGGATTATGCAGGGACTCGCCAGGCACAGCGCAACCAAACAGACGCCGATAGACCGGCAGCCCCTGATCGAGCACGTAGCGCTCGCGTTCGGTCTTTACCGCTAGAGGATTTTCTGCAAGCCAGCTGCCGCCATCGAGCTCCGAGAAGCAGCCGGCTTCTTCCACTGCTTCAAGCATCTGGGTTATCACTTCGAGTACATCACTCTGCAGAAAAAGCTTCCCGTCAGCAGGCATCGCTGCCGCAACCCAGCGCAGCAGTTCCGGTTGCACCATGCGGCGTTTGTGATGACGCTTTTTGAACCAGGGGTCGGGATACTGGATCGTCACCAGCTCTAGCCGCAGCTGGTGAATTGACTCGAGCCAGCGCTGGAGGCTGACGTTGGCATTGCCAAAAATGAAGCGAACGTTGGAGCGCTCCTCGCGTTGCTGCTGTGCTTCGGCGGCGCGCACCAGGGGATGACGGATCTCCAGCCCAAGATGATTGCGCTCAGGATGGGCCTCAGCCATCGCCAGCAGGAAGAAGCCACGGGCGCAGCCGATATCGAGATGCAATGGCAGCTCAGGGTTGACGAACAGTTCGCTCGGGGCGGGCAGATCCCGCTCCACCTGAAAGAAGCTGCTGAGGGGATTGACGTGCTGCCGCACCGGATTCAGGACCTGTTCGGGATGATGAATGCGAGACAGGCTGTGTAGCTGTGCACTTGAGTGCTCCCGTCCACTGGCCCTAGCTCGCCGTTGCAGAAGAGGCCGCTGATGGGCAGCTTGGGAAATTGACGCCGGCAGAGCCCGCCATCAACATTGCTCTCCCCATAAAGGCCCTCTCCTCTGCCTGCGCAGGCAAATAGAAGGGCTGCCAGAGGTTCACTACAGCGCTCTCGCTGCTCCTGCAGCAGACCATTGAGCTCCTGGCGAGAAGTACTGCTATCTCGAAGCTGGAACTGGAGCCGTTGACCCACTTGCAGGCTGTCAGCCACGGCCATGGCACCGTGTCGGGGATCGACCCCCATCAGGTTGCGCACAAGAAAGGGGCTGCTGGCCTGATTGGCAGCTAGTGAGAAACGGTTGCGGGCCAGTCCGACGAAAAGTGAATGACTCACCAGCTCACGATCCTGCTCTGGCAGGGTCTCGATCACCTTCTGAAGTGCCAGGACTGGTGGAGCCAGCTCTTCGCCTTCACGGAGTTCAAGCACGACATTGCGTTTGGCTTGCTCCACTTCAAAGACTGGGCCAATGGGTCGGCAGCCCTGGGCGACCACCGATTGCAGGGTCCACTCACCGCTGATCACACAGCCCACAGCCCCGGCACAGACCCGATCCCCCAATAGCAGCGAGCCGTGGTCAGCACTGTGGTTGCTCGTCAGTCCCCCAACCTTCTCCATGTCAGGGAAGGCATAGTCCAAGCCGCTGGTTAAATCATTGATGCCGCTGCTGGATGGGTCGATCCAGAGCAGCATTCCTCCACCGGCGGCGGGATCGGCACCCACTGCATCCACCCAGGGCTGGGTGGGTCCATCAAGATCGGGGGGCTGATTGGGATTGATGGCAAAGCTCGTCACCTTGGCGCCTGGAAGCCGCAGCAGGGTCACACTCAGACCTGGACCCTGCTCAAGCTCCTGGGGTTCACCCTTGGCCCCGGTGCCGACTACGCCCCCACCGCAGCCCCCGATCCAGTGATCCGCTTTGAGTCTGCGCTGTAGCAGCGGCAGCAGCCTCGGCAGGTCACTGGAAAAGCTGGTGCTGCAGAAGACCAGGGCTAGGTCGGCTTTTCCCACTCCGCCCAGGGCAGAAGTCACCTCGACGACGGCCTCATCTAAGGAGGGGCGGTTCGAGAGGGCTGTGCGTGCGAGGGCTGTCGACCCACCGCTCGAGAACCAGGGGAGCATGGGCACGATCGTGCTGATTGGACGCTACTGCTGCGCCGCGGATAATGAGCGCCGTTGGATGTACGGCATGCCGCTCCCCCTGCTGCGCAGCTTGATCTGGCTGGATTATCGGCTGGCCCTGCTGTTTGCTGTCGGCCTGCCCTTGGTGCTGTTGATTTGGGCGACTGCACGGCGTGAGCAGGCCTTGGTGCGGCTGCTCACCCTCTATTGGCAGGTCAGCAGCCTGCTGGGCGTCACCGTTCTATTGATGGTGGACGGTGTGCCTCTGGCCTTTTTGACCGGCGCTGCGGCCAATCTCTTCATCCTCATCGGGCTGTGGTTCTGGGCCGATCTCAATGAGGAACTGGCCGATTTGCCCCCATATCGGGCCCTGCCTTTGACAGTGCGGTGCTGGCGCTGGGCAATGACCCTGCTCTGCATGGTTGGACTTGTTCTCAGTGTCACTGCCTTGGGCTGTGGTCTCAGTGATGCATCAGCGCCTCTGTGCCAGCTGTGGATGGAGGCGCCACGTCAGTTTCATGACCGCTTGGCGGTGTTGCTGGGCTTCCTTTTTGGGGGTAGCTGGACTGCCACCATCTCCGCATTCTTTGGCTACATGGGCCTGGCGGCCTATGGCGTCGGATTGATTCAGTTCTTGGTCGTGCGGTTGCCCAAGCAGGGGCGCCTGGCCGGAGGCTTCTGAGGTGCTTGCAGAGCTTGAAGACATCAGTCGCCACTGCCCCGATCGTGCGCTGCGTCTAAGGGGCACCTTGCCGGCCCAGGCCGGCCAAGAGGCTTTTGAGCTGGTGATCTTCCGGGGATTCAGCAGCAGCCTCACCCACCCCACTGCCTTTGACCCTGATAGCCCCGTACTTCCTGCAGGCAGTGCTCTTGATGGAGCTGAGCTGCTTCAGGCTCCATTACGGCCAGGCAGCGAGCAGGTGCTCGCTGGTCCAGAGCCGGTCGAGCATTTTCTCGATCCCGGTAATTGGCGAGGCTGAGTATTACGAGGCGAGGGCCTCGATGCAGCGACCACAGATGGTGGGGTGCTCGTTATTGCTGCCGATGTCTTCTTCGTAGTGCCAGCAGCGCTCACACTTCTGACCGGTGGCGCGGCTGATGCGCAGGGTTACTCCTTCCTCTACCACCTCAGCCAGCACGGTGTCTGGTGGTGTGCCGCTGCACTGCAGCTGACTGACGAGCAGCCAGTCCGCAAGATTGTCCACGGAGGGATGGGGGCTGGCCGCCAGCTCCTCTAGCGCCACATTGATGGCATCGGCCAGCTCACCGCTGCCCAGTTCCAGTTGCACAGACGCTTCTAGTGAGGCCCCGAGTGCTCCCTCGGCGCGGCAAGCCTCGAGCTGTCGATTAAGGAGCGCCCGTAGTTTGACCACGCTGTCGATTGCGGCCACTGAATCTGCTGAAAGTGCGCTCCAACCTGCGTCGGCTTTGGGCCAACCTCGCTGGAACACAGATTGTTCGGCAACGTCGTAGGGCAGGTGCTGCCAGATGTCTTCGGCCATGTGGCACAGCACCGGAGCGATCATGGCGGCGAGACGCTCTACAACCAGGGACATCACCGTTTGGCAACTGCGGCGCCGGAAGCTGTTAGCGCTACTGACGTAAAGGCGGTCCTTGGCAATGTCGAGGTAAACGTTGGAGAGATCCACAACGCAGAAGTTCTGCAGAGTCTGGAAGAAGCGGTAAAACTCGTAGCGCTCAAAGTGGCCGGTCACCTCTTCCAGCACAGCTGCGGTGCGGTGCAGCATCCAGCGATCTAGAAGCGGTAGCTGTTCCAGCGGCACTGCATCATTAGCTGGATCAAAGTCATGGAGATTGCCCAGCAGGTAGCGGGCTGTGTTGCGAACCTTGCGGTAGACGTCTGCCAGCTGCTTGACGATTCCTGGACCAAGCGGCACATCGGCCGAATAGTCCACTGAGCTCACCCACAGACGCAGCACGTCGGCGCCGAAAGCTGGTTCTTGCTTCTGGTTCTTGCCGCCTTCGACAATCACTGCCGGATCGACGACATTGCCCAGGGATTTACTCATCTTGCGTCCCTTCTCGTCGAGCGCAAACCCGTGTGTGAGTACGCGTCTGTAGGGGGCATGGCCGTTGACTGCTACGGATGTCAGCAGACTGCTCTGGAACCAGCCGCGGTGCTGATCAGAGCCCTCGAGGTAGAGATCAGCCGGATACTTCAGATCATCCTTGTCTTGATCGGCTGCCAGGCCCTGCAAGACGCCGGCCCAGGAGGAGCCTGAGTCAAACCAAACATCCATCGTGTCAGTCCCTTTGCGCCACTGATCGGCTTGGTCGCGGTAACTCGCCGGTAACAGCTCGGCTTCCTCTTTCTCCCACCAGACATCCGCGCCGTGTTCAGCAATCAGCCCTTGAATGTGCTGGAGGGTGTCGGCGTTGAGGAGCACTTCACCGCTGCTGCGGTGATAGAAGACTGGGATTGGTACACCCCAGGTGCGTTGCCGGCTGATGCACCAGTCGCCGCGTTCGCGCACCATGCCTTCGATGCGGTTGCGGCCGCTGGACGGCAGCCATTCCACCTCGGCGATTGCCTTGAGCGCCTGCTCACGGAAGCCTTCAACCGATGCGAACCACTGCTCGGTGGCACGGAAGATTGTGGGCTTCTTGGTACGCCAGTCATAGGGGTAGCGGTGTTCGTATCGCTGCTCCATTAGCAGCGCTCCAGCCTCCCTGAGGGCTTCGATGATGGCGGAATTGGCGTCCTTGAGCACGTTCAGCCCAGCGAAGGGGCCGGCTTCCTCGGTGAGCCATCCACCCTCATCTACTGGGCAAAGCACAGGTAGATCGTGCTTGCGACCGGTGTTGAAGTCATCAACGCCATGGCCCGGTGCCGTGTGAACCAGGCCGGTGCCCGCCTCTGTGGTGATGTAGTCGCCGCCTACTACCACCGGACTGGTGCGGTCCAGCAGAGGATGGCGATAAAGGCTCCCCTGCAGCTCCTCACCTTTCAAGCTGACCAGAGGCTTGAGCGGCAGTTCCAGTTGTTGGCTCAGGGACTCCACTAATTCGTTGGCGACCAGCAGCCGACGGCCGTCACCACTGGAGCAGAGGGCATAGTCCAGGCGGCCATTGACGGCTACTGCCAGGTTTGCCGGCAGTGTCCAAGGAGTTGTGGTCCAGATCGCTACCGCTACGGGCCCCTCACCACTGGATTCGATTACTGCTTTGAGCGCCTCAGAGGGTTGCTCAAGAGCAAAGGCCACAAAGATGCTTGGGGAGGTATGACCGTCGGGGTACTCCAGCTCCGCTTCTGCTAAGGCCGTGCGGGAGCTGGGACTCCAGTGAACTGGTTTGAGACCTCGGTAGATATGGCCAGCAAGCACCATGCGGCCAAAGACCTCGATCTGTGCAGCTTCATAGCGCTTCTGCAAGGTCAGATAGGGCCTGTCCCACTCGCCCCAGATGCCCCAGCGTTGAAATCCCTGGCGCTGGCCCTCCACTTGCTCTAGGGCATAGGCATGGGCCTTGCGGCGCAGGTCTAGGGGGCTGAGGTTGCGCCGTTCTTCCCCCTTGAGGCTTTGTAGAACCTTGAGTTCGATGGGTAGGCCATGACAGTCCCACCCTGGGATGTAACGGGCACGGCGTCCATTGAGCAGCTGGTACTTGTTGATGATGTCCTTCAGCGTCTTGTTGAGGGCGTGGCCTACATGGAGAGCGCCGTTGGCATAGGGCGGTCCGTCATGCAAGGTGAACCGCTTGCCGGGGTTGTTGCGGCTGAGGCTGTTGTAGAGATCCAGTTCGCTCCAGAAGCTCTGCAGTTCCGGCTCCCTCACGCGGGAGTTCGCCCGCATCGAGAACTCGGTCCTAAGCAGGTTGAGGGTGTCCTTGTAGGAGATCTCGCTCGCTGTCACCGCCGCCCTGTGTCTGCTGGGGATTATCAGTTCCGGCCGTCCGCTATCAGCGCATCCACCTCATCGAGGGACTCGATCACACTGACCGCTGAACTGCTGTCAATCGGACTAGGCAGAGGCTCAGGATCAAGAATGTCGGCTTCCACCACCGGGAGTGTGTCTTCCAAGATTGTGGAAGTTGGCTCTTGTGCCTGATCTGCTGAAGGATCTGGCTGCTCAACGTTTTCAGCGTCCACCTCAACGCTGGTTGCATTGCTGCTGTCCCCATGGGTCGCAGGGTTGTTGTGCTGCTGGGGCTCAGCTTGTGGTTCCAGCAGATCGGCCTTCAGTTCAATGGTCTCTGCCCCAGCTTTGGAGTCTGCGTCTTCTGAAGGTTGCTCTGTGATCGGATTTTCGGCAGCGTCGCTTGCACCCTCTTCAGGAGCTGTTCTCTCGGAGCTGGGCTGAGCATCGGCCCGTACCCATTTTTTTGTGATTGCGGGCTTCCGCAGTCGATCCTTGATCCAGCCCAGCAGGCCCACCAGGGCTGTTAATAACTTCTGCAGAGCATCTTTGAGTTGGATCAGCTGGCCCTGCCAGTACTCCCTCTGACGCAGTTGATCGCGTTCGCTTTGATCAAGCACCGCCCAGCGCTGCTGACCGACTTCGGTGCTGAGACGGCCAATCAGCAGACCACCGCAAAGCACCCCGAGCATCGGTCCACCTGTGAGGCGCTCGGCCCCGGTCACGAGCACCAGACCCAGAATCAGAACCACTGCAGCCCAAAGCCCATCACGGGGGCGGGCCAGCTGGCTGGCCATCAGTGGCAGCAGCATCAGCAATAGCCCGAAGGCCAGGGCCAACGCTCCGATCAATATGGCCAGCACAGCAGCGGCATCGCTAGAGCTATTCAAGCGCTGCTTAGAGTCAAGGTCTGCCCACCTGGCGGAATTGGTAGACGCGCTGGTTTTAGGTACCAGTGGCTTAGGTCGTGGGGGTTCAAGTCCCCCGGTGGGCACTTCGGGAATGAATCGAAACTGAGACGAACAAGTCCAGCTCTGTGTCCATGTTTGGGACTCACGGGTCTGGTCTGTGGTGTTCCGGGGGCTTGCTGCAGCGGTGGTGGCGCTGGGTGCCTTTGCCCCTGCCCTGCCTCTTGCCAGTGGTCCAGCCCATCAGAACTACTACCAGTGGGGCCCTGGCATCAGTGCTGCTCCGGTGACCGCTAGCTGGGGGCAGGTGGATCGGCTCGAAGAGGTGCTGATCAGCCACGGTGTGCCTGTGGTCTATCGCGATAGCTGCCCCGAGGGTCTCGAGGGTCTCTATGACCCGCGTCAGAACGAGATCCTGATGTGCCGAAACACGATGCCGTACCGCTCGGAGAACTACTGGAACACACTGGCCCACGAGTCGGTGCATGTGATGCAGGTCTGCCGTAACTCCAGCCCCCTCTCCGTGGGACTTGATGAGATTCAGGAAGCGATGCTCAGCGATACACCCCAGCGCGAGAAGCTTTATATCCTCACGGCCTATCCGCCGGAGCAACGCCTTTATGAGCTTGAGGCCCGCTGGGTTGCCAACACCTTTGCTCCCGATGCGGTGACCGATCTGCTGTCGGACAGCTGCACCGCCTCAGCCTCTCGTCCGCCCACACAGGCACTTCTTCCATCGCTGCTGGAGTCTTCCGGCGTCTGAAGCCTCGCTTTTGCCTAGGGTGTGAGCCCTTGGAGGCGGAGGCGCCGCGGCTGTGACAGCAACCCCAGCGCTGAGCTCGGTTCCTCGCCATTTCGTTGAGCCTCCCTCGCCACTCAATCCAACCGTTGGCCTGTTTCTGGGTGGGTATGTCCTGGCTGGTCTGACGATTTGGGGTTGGTTTGTTGGTCAGTGGTCCCTGCCGCTTCTTGTGCTGGTCGGCTTTCTAGCCCTGCATCTCGAAGGCACAGTCATCCATGACGCCTGCCACAACGCAGCCCACCCCAACCGTTTCTGGAATGCGTTCATGGGCCATGGTGCTGCCCTGTTACTGGGCTTCAGTTACCCGGTTTTCACCAGGGTGCATCTGCAGCACCATGCCCATGTCAATGATCCGAAGCACGATCCCGATCACATCGTCTCTACGTTCGGGCCGTTGTGGTTGATTGCACCACGATTTTTCTATCACGAGTTCTTTTTCTTCCAGCGCAGGTTGTGGCGCCGTTACGAGCTCTTTGAGTGGGCATTGGCCCGAACACTTTTTGTACTGATCATCGTCTCGGCGGCCAAGGGTGGTTTCCTCGATTTCATCTTTAACTGCTGGTTTGCTCCTGCCCTGTTGGTGGGAGTCACTCTTGGCCTTTTCTTTGATTACTTGCCTCATAGGCCGTTCAGTTCACGCAACCGTTGGCAGAACGCCCGGGTTTACCCAGGCAAAACCATGAATCTCTTGATCATGGGGCAGAACTACCACCTCGTGCACCATCTTTGGCCCTCTATTCCCTGGTTTAAGTATCAGGCGGCCTATTGGGCTACCAAGCCACTGCTTGATCGCAAGGGTTCACCTCAGCGTCTCGGGATCTTTGAGACCCTTCATGACTGCAGCAACTTCTTTTATGACGTGTTGCTGGGCATTCGTAGTCACAGCCGCAGTCGCTCCAAGTTGCGTTGGCTGGCTCATCTGGCACCTGGATTCAACAATCGCCGCCGACTGATCGGTCTTTTGCACCGCACCAGCGTTGGCCCTCGCTGAATTTCAGCTGTTGAGAATTCGCGGCACGCGGAAGAAATCACCTTCGCGTTGCGGAGCCTGATCTAGCAGCTCTTCTCGTACAGGTGTTGGTGTGACCTTGTCTTCGCGTGTCACGTTGATCACCTCGACGGCCCTGGTGGTGGGGGGTACTCCTTCCGTGTCAATAGCCTCAAGCTGTGCCACGAAATCCAGGATCCGCTCCAGTTGTGGGGTGAACGTAGCGATTGTTTTCTCGGGCAATTCCAGCCGGGCCAGCTCGGCCACCTTGCGCACGTCGTCGGCACTGATGTGGCTCATGGACTCTGGTGGCTCAGAAACTGCTCCAGATCTTTGCAGAGCGCCGTTGCTGCAAGGTCAAGGAAGCTGGCGCCATGGTCGGCGCGGGCCAGGTGGGGATCGGAGCCCATGCGTCCATCGGGATGGCGACGTCGGAAGTCCTCCGGTCCGTGAATCGGACCAGCAGGAGCTGCCTCAGGTAGTGGCCGCTGCAGTTTCTCCAGGCTTGGTTCCAAGTGCAGCGTCAGCGCGATTTCACTGGGGGTCGCGTGCTGGCCTTCACGATCGCCGTACAGCTTGCGGGCTTCCTGGAATACAGGCCCAGCCATGAACCAGTTTGCAATCTTGCATTGCAGTTGAGGGGCCACAGACAACTGTCGCCGCCGTGCTTCTCCGTAGGCCTCAGCAAACGCGGCTTTGGTCGTGGCGATGTTGCCTCCGTGGCCATTGATGACAAAGATGCGCTCAAACCCATGGCCCGCCAGGGAAAGCACTACATCGCGCATCACCGCCAGCAGGGTGCTCGGCTGCAGGCTCACGGTGCCTGGAAAGCCCAGGTGATGTTCCGCCATGCCGAAGGCTTGGGGTGGTGTAACCAGAACACCAGTACGACAACCCACCTCCAGCGCGACGGCATCAGCAGTGAGGGCATCGGTGCCAATGGCGCCGGTAGGACCATGCTGTTCAGTGGAGCCGAGCGGAACAATGACGCCTTTGCAGCTCTGCAGATAGGTCTCAACTTCCGTCCAACTGCGCAGCTGTAGGCGGATGGCCTCGGTGGAATCAACGGGGCCCGGGCAACTCGCGTTCATGCCGTTTGCGGTGTTGGCCCGATGATGGCTCAGTGAGCCGTGCCGTTGCCGGAGTAAGAGTCAGTGTCGTAAAAGCCGCCGCTCAGGCCAAAGACCACCAGAGAGATGCTGAAGAGAATGGCCAGGGGGATCAGCAATTGGGACAGAGTCACTTCATTCGTGAAACTGCACTAACCATAGTGACGATGAGATGGTTTGTATGGAGAATTTGCAGCGTTTTTATCAGAATTAATCAGCTTGTCGGAATTGTGGCTGATCTCTGGTGATTGCCGGTATTAAAAAAGCGCTTGATTTAATGCCAAGAAATTCTAATTTTGTTTATGAGATAAACTCGAAAACATGGGATTTATGGTTTTGATTATGTGAAATAACCATAAGTCCGGGATATTTTTGCATCAGCATAGATATAGCAAAAGCCTTGGACGCCGCTTTCCCTTTGCTGAGAAAGTATATACCAATCGACATGTTGTGCTTCCTGTGATTTGTTCTCCCCAGGAGCTAAGCCCCCGTAGTCTTGGTTCCTGGGGAGGCCTTGGAATATATAGATATTAATGCTGGAGACATTGTTAATGATCTGCACCCAAGAAGACTATTTATTTGCCAGTATTATGGATTTAAATTTTGCTTTATGAAACAAGCTCTCGTTAGTTTTTTGCCTAAGTCCTGGCTAGAGATGCCCTTGTGGCTGCAGGGATTAAGATATTGTTTTTCTTGATTACTTATAGGCGATTAAGCTCTGAAGCTTCGGCTTGACGATGCAAGGGCTTATCTCCTCTTGTTTCTCAGTTCAACCGTCTACAAGGCTGTATGGGAGAGCTTATTTGGCTTGCATATCCTTATATCTTGTTAGAAGACTATTAGACTATAAGCTCTTGTACTTGCTGCTGTTCGTGCCGCCTTTGGGCTGTCGTGATTAAATACATGACCGCGATTCATCTATCCAAACTCTTATTGGGCGAATAGATGAATATGCTGGATTGCGTGAATCATAGATAGTCAACTTGGTGTTGTGAATTGCTTGCTCTGAAATCGAGGGAGCGTCGTAGTGTTGAAATTATTTATGCTCCGTCTGTGAGTCTAGAAGAATCTCTTTATATTCAGAACTTATTTTTAATAATATAGAAACAGCATCTTTAA
>CAJWXK010000012.1 GCA_913048995.1 uncultured Synechococcus sp.
CGGCGATGCCCGCATCCACGACACGCCGTCGATCAACACGACCCTGCCATCCCTGCCGACGGGTGCCGGGCTGCTCGATTTCACCTCCACCGCGCTCGCATCGGGATCGCCACCGGTATGATCAACTCACGTGACGACCGCGCCTCGATCACGCGTGCGTCCTGCGACTTCACGATCGCAGGCCCCGCTTGCCGCACCGGCACGCCGGGTCGCGCCGCGCAGCCGCTCCGGGCGCGACCCGGGCCCGCGCGACGTTCAGCGGCCCTTCGGTCGCGTATTGCCACGCTATGACCTAATCGGTAATCTCCGCGTTTTTGCCGCGCCCCGCGGGCCGGTCGAATTCAGGACGGGTGCACATGAGTCTGAACGCCGCGTTGAAGGAAACGCTGGGCCTCGACGGCCTGGAATATCGTCACGATCTCGGCAAGGATGCGCTCTTTCGTGAAGCACTCGCCAACGACCGCGGCCGCATCCGTGCCGACGGGCCGGACGACGAGCCCAAGGCCTACGAGACCGCGCTCGGCCTCGAGGGGCCGCTGGTCTATTATTCCGATCCCAGCTGCACCGGGCGCCCGGTCCAGGACACCTTCGCGGTCGCCTGGCCCAGAACGGCATCTGCAAGGTGACCAAAAACACCTTGATGCGCCGCGCCATTGATGGCGACGACACCTGGTCCAACCTCGACCCCCTGCTCACCGGCACCAACGCCTTTGTCCTTGTCAAAGGGGACGTTGGCGGTGCGGTGAAGGCCGTGCAGTCCTTCCAGAAGGACAGCAAGAAGTCTGAGATCAAAGGAGGCCTGTTTGAAGGTCGCCTGCTTGATCAAAACGACATCAAGGCCATCGGAGACCTGCCCTCGAAAGAGGTTCTTATGGCTCAGATCGCCGGGTCCATTAATGCTTTGGCCACCAAGCTGGCCGTCGGCATCAACGAGGTTCCATCTGGTCTCGCCCGCGCGCTCAAGCAGCACGCCGAAAGCGAAAACAGCTGAGTCCCACCGATCACCCGTTCTGTTGCTCTCCCTGAACCATGTCTGCAAAAACCGACGAAATTCTTGAGTCGTTGAAGACTCTTTCGCTGCTTGAGGCCTCCGAGCTCGTCAAGCAGATCGAGGAAGCCTTTGGTGTCTCTGCCGCCGCTTCCGCTGGCGCTGTGATGATGGCTGCCCCTGCCGCTGGTGGTGGTGGTGGTGAAGCTGCCGAGGAAAAGACCGAATTCGATGTCGTCCTCGAAGGTTTCGATGCTGCCGCCAAGATCAAGGTGCTGAAGGCTGTGCGCGAGGCCACCGGTCTCGGTCTTGCCGAAGCCAAGGGTCTGGTGGAAAAAGCTCCCACCCCCATCAAGGAAGGTGTCGCCAAAGAGGCTGCCGACGAGCTCAAGAAAGCCATCGAAGAAGCGGGTGGCAAGGTCACCATCAAGTGATCGCTGCTTTGCTTTGCCGATGACGATTTGCCCTCCGCCGCTGCGGGGGGTTTTTTATTGCTTGAAAATTTCCAAGAAAAAAGCCCCGCAAAGCGGGGCTAGGAATTCAGACAACCTCAGGAGTCTGTCCTTGTTTCGACCCTGAGGAGCGTCTGCACTCCTCACACGAGATAAAAATATTCCGTCAGAGGAAAAGAAGCTACCCCCACCAGAGACGGTTTGGTGAGTGGTCTCCCCCTGCTGGGTAGGTTCAAAGCATGCCAACCAAGCCAACCGCTGATTCGCCCCAGCGCACTGTGATCGCCGCCGCCTGTGACGGTGCCTGCCGAGGCAATCCAGGCCCGGGAGGATGGGGGGCCTTGCTTCGCTTTGATGACGGCAGTGTGGAAGAGCTGGGAGGCAGCGATGGGCAGACGACAAATAACCGCATGGAGCTCACGGCCTGCCTGGCGCTTCTAGAGAGATTGCATCAGCTGCCTCGCAGTTCAGGATTAGCGATCCGCACCGACAGCAAATATTTGATCGACGGCTTCACCCGCTGGATTAATGGCTGGAAGCGCAAGGGTTGGCGCACCGCATCCGGTGGGGCAGTTCTTAACCGTGACCTCTGGGAGGCCCTCGATGCAGCTCGACTGCCGGATGTGGCCCTTCAGCACGTCAAAGGACACAGTGGTGATCCGGACAACGAACGTTGTGATGCCTTGGCGGTGGCTCACTCCCGTGGTGAGGTGCCACCGGCGATGGGTTCTACTGCTGCTCTGCCTGCCGCTGATAGCGCACCTGCTGAGCTCACGGCATTGGTGACACGCCTTGACGTGGCTGAACGGCTGGCGACTGCTGGTTACGGCCTCACCCTGGTGGAGCTGGCCCAGCTGGTGGAGCAACCTCTAAAGCAGCTTGAAGCGCGCGATGGTCCCTGGCGCTGGCGTGACTGGCAGGTTTTACCCCTGGACGATGGGCGCTGGCGTCTGCAGCGCAGAGAGGTCCAGCCATGACCCGCTCGCCGAAAGCCGAATCTGATCCTTGGCAACGGTTTCTTGGGCCACTGCTGTCCAACGACACTGGTACCGATGCTGAATGGATGAGTCAGGTCAGCCTGATGGCCTTGGCTCAGGCCAGTCGTTGGCGCCACTTGGCTCCGGTGCGCACCACCCTTGAAGCCACCGCTGCCGCGCTTCAGCGTCTTGATCCACGGCTTGAGCAGACCCTGTTTGGCTGTCGTTTTTCCAATCCCGTTGGCTTGGCGGCTGGCTTTGACAAAAACGCTGTGGCGGCAGGCATCTGGCAGGTGTTCGGTTTCGGTTTTGCTGAACTGGGGACGGTCACGGCCCTGGCTCAACCTGGGAACCCCCGCCCGCGGCTTTTCCGCCTCGCCGCGGAGCAGGCAGCGCTGAACCGTATGGGTTTCAACAACAGAGGGGCGGCGGCGGTGGAAGCCACCCTGCAGGCGCAGCAGTTGCCGCCGCCTGGACAGCGTCCGCTCGTCCTGGGCATCAACCTCGGGAAGTCAAAACTCACCCCATTGGAGCGGGCTGCGTCCGATTACGCCGTTTCGCTTGAGCGGTTGGCTCCCTATGCCGATTACATCGTCATCAATGTCTCATCGCCAAACACACCGGGGCTGCGGGAGCTGCAGGAGGAGACCCTGCTGCGCCAGCTGGTGGAGCGTCTCAGGGGCCAGCAGGGCTGCCCACCCCTGTTGGTCAAGATCGCTCCGGATCTAGCCGATGAGGCCATCGATTCGCTGGCACGGCTGGCCTATGCCGAGGGCCTTGCCGCTGTCATTGCCACCAACACCAGTCTTGATCGGTTTGAGCTGTCCGGTCGCCGACTCGTCCAGAGCGGCCGAACACTGGCAGAGGAATCAGGTGGCTTGAGTGGTGCGCCGCTCAGGCGACGTGCCCTGGAGGTGCTCCGCCGTCTGCGGGCCACCGCCGGTCCACAGCTGCCTTTGATCGGAGTCGGTGGCATCGACAGTCCTGAGGTGGCCTGGGAGCGCATTGCTGCCGGGGCTTCGCTTGTGCAGCTCTACACCGGCTGGATCTACCAGGGCCCTGAGCTGGTGCCCCGCATCCTTGATGGTCTGGTGCTGCAGCTTGAGCGCCACCGTTTGCCCCATCTTTCGGCAGCGGTGGGTTGCGGCCTGCCCTGGCAGGACGACTAAGGGGGGCCTACCTTCAGCCCAGCAGCAGGGGTGGCAGGGGTGTTCTCGGGTCTGACCGAGCGGTTGTCCCCCCTGCGGCAACAGCTGCTCAAGCCTCTGATTCGCACGCGAGTGGCCCTTTCGGTTGCTCACGATCAGCTCACGATGCTCGTCCACCGCAGTGCAAGCGGTCGCTTAGAGCTGGAGAGTTGGCAGCAGGTGCCCCTGCCTCCAGATCTGGTGCAGATGGGTGTGCCGCAGCAGCCGGAGGCCTTGGGCGATCTGATTGGTGATCTGCTGCTGCAGGGGGGAATTCAGGCTCCCGGGGCAACAGCCCTGGTTCCGACGCCCGCCGTGGTGTTGCGCCTGCTGGATCTCCCCGCTGGCCTTGCAGCGGCAGGAGGCCATGCAGAGGACCTTCTCAGTTGGCTTCAGCCCTATGAAGCAGCCCTGGAGCTGCCATTTCCCCTCGATCAAGCCAGCTTGAACCTTCAGCCAAGAGGCAGCCGCTGGCTCGCTGCTTTTACGGCTCAGGACTGCCTGGATCGTTGGATTGATGCTGTCGCCATGGCCGGCCTTGAGCTTTACGGCCTCGAGCCGGAAGCCCTGGCCGTAGAGCGACTGTTGCCCCGAGCGCTGGCGGATCTGCCGCCGAATCAGTGGTGCGGTTGTCTGGATCTGCAGGGCTCCAGCTGGCAGCTGATGCTTTGGCAGGGCGATGCTCCGCAGCTGCAATGCAGCATTGATTGCAGTAGGGGACTGGAGGGTCTGTCTCCCTACCTGTCTGAACTAGATGTCCTGCCTAGTCCTCTGTGGTTGCTCGCTGACCCGGCAGAAGCTCCGCCACCGCTGGAGCGCTGGGCGGAGCAAACGGGCTGCAGCCTTGAGCTACTCGATCCTTTGGCTCTTGCTCAACTTCCTGTTGAAGGGGCCTGGGTCACTCCGTCACCTGCCGCTGTGGACAGGTTGGTGGGGCTTGCGCTCGGGAGTCTTTAGCCATGACGCTTGATCTGCTCGAGCAGCGCCGCTTGCAGCTGGGCATTGCTGGGGATCGCCCCTTGGCCATAAGGCCTTTGTTAATGCGAAGTGGTGCGATCGGAGGTGGTTTGATCGCCTGTGTACTGGTTGTAGGGGTGGTTCTCAGCTTGCGTCAGGCCCAGCTCCGTCAAGTGGTGAGTGAGCTTCAGCCTCAGGCGGCAGCCAGCGAGCGACTGCGCCTCGAGGGGGAGGCCCAAAATCGCTTGGCTCGCCGCCTTAAGCAGGCCAACAGCAAGCTGGCAGAAGCTCTGGTCGCGGTGCCCTCAAGCTCGGCCTGGCTTTCGGCGCTGGCCCAGATCGTGCCCAGCGGTTTGCAGCTCACCAGTGCGGTCGTCAGCGGCCGCGAGCTCAGCTTGGAAGGTGTGGCCTCTGACCCCAATGGTTTCATTCGGATCAATGCGCTGCAGCTGGGTCTGCAGCGCTCGCCATTGTTTTTGGCCGATGCGGTCGCCCTGCAGGATGCCCGTCGCCTTAACCCTGGGCAGGCTGAGCCCAGCGGCAGCATTCGCTTCCGGCTCAAGGCCCGATTTGGTGAGCAGGTGCCCTTGCTGGATGAACAGCAGCTGCAGGCTCTGGGTGCTGCAGGCATGGCCCATCGCCTCCGCGTGGTGCAGAAGCTGAGGGTGTTGCCATGACCAACTTCCAGCCTCAGGAGGCGCACCGTTTCGGCCTGACTCCAGAGCGGCTATTGCAGCTGGCTCCAATTGCCCTGGCCCTGTTGATCAGCGCATTGCTGGGAGGAGCCTGGTTGCTGCCGCTAAGCCGTCAACTTTTTGGGCTTGCTGCTGAGCGCGCTGTGCTCGAGGCCCAGCGCGATGACCTTGCTGCTAACCGGGCACTGCTGGTCAAGTCGCAGCAGAAGCTGGATCAGGCCCGAGAGGATCAGGCCAGGCTGCTCCAGTTGGTGGCTGGCACTGATCAGCTCGATACATTGCTGGCTCAGCTGGCGGTGGAGGCGGCTGCAGCAGGTGTCACGCTCGACAGTTTTGAACCCCAGGCCAGCGCGATGGCCTCTGAGACCCCCCCGACCCGCTCGCGCCGCAACAGCCGATCGCGCGATCAAGACAAGGACCAGCCGCCAGCGGATTCCCTGCTAGTCGAAGGTCTGCAGAAGCGCAGTCAGTTGGTGCGCGCTTCCGGCAGCTTCCCCCAGCTGCTGATGTTTCTGCGGCGTCTGGAGAGCCTTTCACCTCTGGCCGTGGTCTCTGACCTCAACCTCACCCATGCGGCCCCCGCCGATGAGTCAGCCGTTCAGGAGCCGACAGAGTTGAAGTTCACCCTCACGGCCTACAGCCGCGGCACTACAGCAGACCCTGACTCATCACCTTCAGGGCGTACGGAGCCAGCTGCTTGAGCACGCCAGCGGCGCCCCCTAGTACCGCGCTGCCCCAGCCGTTGCCTTTTTGTCGCTTTGGTGCCTCCCGCAGCTTGTCTGCTGCCTCATCGAGCTCATCGGCCAGTGTTTCTTCCCCTCCTTGGCGGTATAAGCGGGCGGCTTGGTTGAGATCAGCCGCTGCCTGAAGTTCTCGGCCTTGCTCGCCGCGAGCAATACCCCTCGCCAGCCAACTGATTGCGGCATCCGGTCGGCGCCCAATGGCGTCACTGAAGCGCTGCTCCGCTTCTGGATGTTTGCCTTTGATGGCGGCATCCACACCGCGGTTGTGCAGATCGGCGTAACTGCTGGCGCTTGATGGGATCCCCTGGGCTCCCTCCCAGTGGCTGTGGCTGAGGGCTTCTCGGTCGAGCTGAGCGCCTGAGAGATCAGCCTGGCGCAAGTCGGAGCCGGCCAGGTTTGCTCCGCGTAGGTCGGCTCCTGAAAGGTCGGCCCCCAGCAGGACAGCCTGGCGTAGATCAGCCCCTGTGAGATCGGCCTGGCGCAGGCTGGCCCGACTCAGGTTCGCTCCGCTAAGACGGGCACCGCGTAGGTCGGCTTGCTTCAGCTCGGCATGGACCAGATCAGCATCCTGCAGCTGGCAACCGGCGCAGTCTCCATGCTCCAGTAGCTGCTGAAGATCCAGCAAATCAGCCGCCGCCACTGGACTACCCAGCAGCAGGGTTAGCACCAAGGGCCGGAGCATGTCGGGACAGGCAGTGCCCTGTTTTATCGGGCTTGAGACTGGGTCACCATGGGGCCATGGCCCAGAATCCGCCCCGCCACGGCGGCAATCTGCATCAGGCGGCACGGCGGCTGGACTGCCGACCGCAGCAGCTGCTCGATTTCAGTGCCTCGCTGGTGCCCTTTGGGCCGCCTGCGCGATTAAGGGGAGTGTTGCGCCGCGCTTTGAGCGGTGGTCCGGCAGCCGCGTTGGTGGCTTACCCCGATCGCAGCTACGGCGAGCTTCGAGAGGCCATTGCCTTGCACCACGGCATTGATGCCTCAGCAGTGCTGCCGGGTAACGGTGCTGCCGAGTTGTTCACCTGGGCGGCTCGAGATGCGGCCGTACTTGGTGTCAACACGGTTCTGGCGCCTGGTTTTGCCGACTATCAGCGGGCCTTGGCCTGCTGGCACGGGCATTGGCGTAGTCAGGTGTTGCAGTTGCCCCATCGAGAGGCTGGACCGCAGGCTGTGGGTGAGGCCCTGGCTGGACCGTTGCTGCCTCTGCCTGGACCGCTTTGGATCACCAACCCTCACAATCCCACCGGTCAGCTCTGGAGCCGTGAGTCGCTGCTGCAGCTGCTTGAGCAGGTGCCGCTGCTGGTTGTTGATGAGGCTTTTCTACCGCTGCTCCCCCACGGTGAGCAGCAGTCTCTATTGCCCCTTGCTGCGCAGCATCCGCGTTTGGTGGTGATCCGCAGTCTCACCAAGCTCTGTGCCATCGCTGGTGTTCGCCTTGGTTATGCGGTGGCGACCCCTCAGCGGCTGCATCAGTGGGCGCAATGGCGTGATCCTTGGCCGGTCAATGGCCTAGCGGCTGCTGCGGGCATAGCGCTGATTAGCGATCAGCCTTGGCAGCGCAGGGTGCATCGCTGGCTGGGGCAAGAAGGGCCCTGGTTGCAGCAGGCTCTGGGTCGCAGGCCTGGGCTGCAGGTTGGTCCTTCCGCTGCGAATTACTTGCTCATTTCTTCAGAGCAGTCGCTGCAGCCTCTGCGCCTTGAGCTGGAGCAGCGACACCGCATTCTGGTGCGGGATTGCCGCAGCTTTGAGGGGCTCAATGAGTGCTGGTTACGTCTTGCCGTGCTGGATCGCGGGCGTAACCAGAGGCTGCTGCGGGCCTTGGATCAGGTTCTGGCGTTGGATCGCGCCTAGGGTCAGCGCCAGAGCCAATGAAGGCATGGACCGTTTCCGGATTGACCTGATCGCGGCCACTCCGAATCCGCAGCAGTGCATTTATGCGGCCATGCACCAGGACTATTCCGAGGGCTATGTGGCTGCTGATCGGGGCGAATGGCCTGATGAAACCCGCGCTGGTGAGGTTTGCGTCAAACGGCTTCTGGCCGGAGAGCGGGGCCATTACGGCCCTCTGGAGCATGCCCAGATCGTGCTGAATGTGGGTTGGTTTCCCCATTCGGTGATGCAGCAGGCCCGCACTCACCGGGTGGGAGTCAGCTTTGATGTGCAGTCGATGCGCTACACCGGCGAGCGAATCTGCAGGGCTGCCAGCGGTTTGCTGGATCTCGAAGAAGTCTTCTATTTGCGCCCTGTCGGTACCTACAGCGACCGACAGGGCAAGAAATACACCTACAGCGAGTCTGAACGCGCCAAGGATCTTGAGCACTGCCGCCTTGCTGCCTTGCGTTACGACGAGATGCTCAAGGCTGGTTTTGCTGAGGAGCATGCTCGAGGCATCCTGCCTTTTGATTACCGACAACACTTTGTGGTGAGTTTCACGCTGCGGGCGTTTCTGCACTTCATGGATCTGCGGGCCAAGCTTGATGCTCAAGAAGAGATCCGACGCATGTGCGATCTGATGTGGCCCCATATGGAGAGTTGGGCACCGCAGATTGCCGCCTGGTACGAGAAGACACGCCTGCATAAGGCGCGCTTGGCTCCTTGAGATTTAGATCCGAGCCAGGGTCACACGTTCAGGCTGGTGTTGGTATTTGCCGGAGCGGTCTTGGTAAGTGGTGTCACACGGATCGCCCTCAAAGAACAGCAACTGGCAGATGCCTTCATTGGCGTAGATGCGGCAATCGGCACCGGAGCTGTTACTGAACTCCAAGGTGAGGTGGCCTTGCCACCCGGCTTCCGCAGGTGTGGTGTTAACGATGATTCCAAGTCGTGCATATGTGCTTTTGCCAAGGCAGATCACAGTGATGTTGCCGGGCACTTTCATGTGCTCAAGGGCTACACCCAGGCCATAGGAGTGCGCCGGAAGGATGAAGTAATCGCCATCTTCGTCATGGTGTAGCTCCACCGGTTCAAGGTTGGCTGGATTAAACCGCTTGGGGTTCATGACCGTGCCAGGGACATGACGAAAGACCAAGAACTCTTTTGGAGACAGACGTAGGTCGTAGCCATAGGAGGAACACCCAAAGCTCAGCACTGGATGAGTGCGAGCATCGGCATCAAGGTGGCGAACCAGGTTGGGTTGGAAGGGGTTCAACAGACCGGTCGAGGCCTGTTCGTTAATCCAACGGTCGTTTTTCAGCATCGGTCGCGGCGTAGTTCGGTGACCTGATCCGCCATGGCCATGATGGACTCGGACATTGACGGTCCTGTCAGGATCACATCCATTCGGGCTGGACGCTGCCTCAGGGTGGTCAACACTTCATCGGCATCCAGCAGTCCATACGACAGAGCTAGTCCCAGTTCGTCGAGTACGACCAAATCTGCCTCTCCTTCCAGCATCTGACGCTGGGTTTCTTGCCAGAGCTGCTGGATAGCCGCTTGCTCCTCAGTCGTGCCAGGACCTTGTAGGCACTGTTCCAGAGCTGGTCGTAGCCAGGTAAGCCGGCCGCACATCTGCACTGGGCGGTGCGGCCCTTGTTCAACACCACCCCGCAGGAGCTGGCTGATCAGCACCCGGCTGCCAAGGCCTGCACTGCGTAGGGCTTCGCTGAAGACACTGGCGAAGCTGCCGCGAAAGCTTGCTGTGTTCACTTGCAGCAAACCTTCCGGTTCACGCACCAGCAACCGCATTGGTGCCACGGCGGGCCGTAAATGGCGTTCAGCGACAGGGCTGAGCATGACCGCGCCTGGTGGGGGGAGGAATCTGAATGTAGCGGCCATATGCCGTTGAACAAGTCCCGCACACCATCTGTGGTGTGAATGCTTGTACTACCAGTCGATGAGTGGAGTCACTACGGTGTCAACGGCTACATGGGTATCCCGACCCCCTCCTTAGGTTCCATTTGTCGCTGTAGTAGCCATGATCGGCACCACCTCCGCTCCAGCACCGCAACCCACCCTGCTCGAGGTGATTCGCGGCCTTTCAGGCAGCACAGCGGAGTCTGTGGAGCGTGGCAAGACGATCTTTTTCCCTGGCGATCCCGCTGAGCGCATGTACCTGTTGCGACGCGGTGCTGTGAGGCTCTCCCGCGTCTACGAATCCGGAGAGGAAATCACTGTTGCTCTGCTGAGAGAAAACAGCATCTTTGGTGTTCTCTCTCTGCTGACCGGTCAGAAATCTGATCGTTTTTATCACTCTGTGGCGTTCACCCGCGTTGAGATGGTGAGCGCACCTGCTGCTTCAGTCCGTCGGGCTATTGAGCAGGACGCCAGGGTCGGTTTGCTGCTGCTGCAGGGCCTTTCGTCCCGCATCCTTCAGACCGAAACAATGATCGAGACCCTCACTCACCGCGACATGTCGTCGCGTTTGGTGAGCTTTTTGTTGGTGCTTTGCCGGGATTTCGGAGTGCCTGGTTCCCAGGGCATCACGATCGATCTCAAGTTGTCTCACCAGGCCATCGCTGAGGCCATTGGCTCTACCCGCGTCACGATCACTCGGCTGCTTGGAGATCTGCGCAGCGCTGGGCTTCTGGAGATTGATCGCAAACGCATCACTGTTTTTGATCCCCTTGCCTTGGCCAAGCGGTTCAGCTGACCCCTTGAGCTCGGTGCTGCGGCTCTCTTCAGCGATACTGTCTCAACCTTTTGGGTCTCGGCAGTGACAGGCTGGCTGCTGATTCTCGCTGTGCTCCTCCTGGGGGGCGTTCTTTCCAATCTCGGTGACCGGCTTGGAAGCCGCATTGGTAAGGCACGTCTGAGCCTGTTTCGGATGCGGCCCAAGAAAACCGCTGTTCTAATCACGGTCTTCACAGGCAGCCTGATCAGTGCCCTGACCTTGGGCTTGATGGTGGCGGTCAGTGAACAACTGCGTGTGGGCCTCTTCCAGCTTGATCAGCTGGAAGACAAGTTGAGGGACTCACGCAAGGCGCTGCAACTCAGCCTCACTCAGCTCGGTGCCAACCAGAGTGAATTGGAGCAGGCCAGACGTGAACGTCAGACGGCCGAACGTCAGCTGCAGACTCTCAATCAACGGCGCCAGGACCTGGAGCAGGAACGCGAGCGCCTGGGCAAGGAAGTTGAAGCCCGTGATCAGGAGCTGCGTGCCCTGCAGAAGCGCACGGCCCAGGGACAACAAGAGCTGCGTCAGCTGGAGCGCAATGTATTGGCCTTGCGCAGCGGTGATGTGGTGATCAGCACAGGCCAGCCGTTGACTATGGCGAAGGTGTCGATTCCTAAGCCTGGATTGGCTCGACAGGCCACCGAGGATGTGTTGCGTCAGGCCAATGTTCAGGCTTATCAGCAGGTGCTGCCCGGATTGGCGCCTGAGCGACAGCTGCTCCTGATCCCTCGCAGTGAGGTGAGCAAAGTCGAAAGAGCTCTGCGCCGTGGTGGTCCTTGGGTCGTGAGCATCCTTTCCGCAGGCAATGTTCTGCGCGGTGAAAAGCAGGTGCTGGCCTTCGCTGATGTTCGCCCTAGCCGGCAGGTGGTCAGCCGAGGTGATGTGCTCGCCAGTGTGATCCTTGATCCCGATGAACGAGAGGTGGCACAGGTCGATGGCCGCCTGCAATTGCTGCTGGCGGCCGCGCGCACGGAAACTCGGCGCCGCGGTTCCCTCGCGCCGAGTTTGCAGGTGGATCGATTGGCCTTACGGGCAGCAGCCCAGGAATTGGTAGATCGTCCCGGTAATGATCAAGTGTTGCTTGAGGTGCTGGCTCAGAGGGATAGCGATACGGCAGATCCGGTTCGGGTGGAGCTGCGGGCTAATTCCCTTACAGGCCCATGAGTCCGCAGCAAGAAGCTTGGATTGGGTTGGATCCCGGTCGTTGCAAATGCGGCCTAGTTCGCAGTGATGCGGCTGGTGAGTGGATTGCCGATTTGCTGATCTGCAATCCCCGTGAATGTTGGGACTGGTTGCAGCACTGGATCAGCCTTGAACCGCTCCAGGGTGTGGTGATTGGTGATGGCACCACTGGCCGTGATTGGCACCGGGCTCTCAATGAGCTGCCGGTTTCAGTTCCGTTGATTTTGCAGTCCGAGCACGGCAGCACCCTGGCAGCGCGGAGGCGTTACTGGGAGTTATTCCCCCCTCGGGGTTGGCGACGCTTGCTCCCTGAGGGCCTCAGGATTCCACCCCGTCCTGTCGATGATGTTGCAGCGCTTGTTTTGCTGGAAGCTCATTTGGGCCGTCCGCTCCAGCTTGTGGCTGCTCAAAAGGAAGCCCTCACGGTGAACATGTAGTCCCCACCCGCTTCAAGTTGATAGTCACTTTTGACCAGAAATCGCAGCAGAGCGTCTTGGATTAGGGCGCGGCCGAGGGATGGCTCTACCACCAGCTCGCCTCGATCAAAGTGCCAGCGGAATTCCCAACGGAATCCACCGGCTGCCACTTCGCCCTCCACGATCTGACGGCTGAAGCTCTGCTGTAGCACCCGCAGATGTGCTGTGGTGCTGGGAAGCTTCGGCATCAGAGCTGCGGCCGGAAGCTATTGATCCTGTTGCCAGCCCGCTCAAGGCCAAGGCGTTGGATGAGGCTGATGCCGTGCTCCACCTCTTCCAGAACCTGCTTCAGTAATGGCTGCTCATCTTTACTGAATGCACCGAGGACATGGCCGACTGTGCGTTCTCTCCGCTCCTGAGGGGACTGTCCCGGTGCGCCGATGCCGATGCGCAGACGTGGGAAGTCCTCGCCACCAAGATGAGCGATGGTGCTGCGTAGTCCGTTGTGACCCCCAGCGCTGCCACTGGCCCGAAGTCGCAGCCGTCCAAGCGGCAGGTCCATGTCGTCAACGATCACAAGCACTTGATCTGTCGACCAGCCGAACCAGTTGAGCGTTGCACCGATCGACCGGCCGCTTTCATTCATGTAGGTCTGCGGCTTTAGCAGCCGAAGCCTTTGATTACCGCTGCCGATATCGGCCAGATCACCATGAAGTTTGCTATTCGCCTTAAAGACACGACCTGCGGAGTCGGCCATACGGTCCAACACCATGAAGCCGACGTTATGACGAGTTCCTTCGTATTTGCTGCCTGGATTACCCAGGCCGGCCAGCAGCATCAATGGAGTCATCAGCGGCTTCTTCGGCTGTGCTCAAGGGCGCTGGGCTATTTCCTGCTGCCGGGAGTTCAGTTGAATCCACAGCTTTCCTGAATTCTCGTTCGAACTCAGATGAAGCGGACTGAAAGCCCTTAAGACTTCGCCCTAGGGTCCGACCGAGTTCCGGCAGCTTCTTAGGACCGAACACCAGTAGACCGATGACGGCAATGACCACCATCTCTGGCAGGCCGACCCCGAACACATTCATGAATCAGCCGAGGCCGTTCCAGTTCACCGTGATGCCATCAAGCAACAGAGAACGGTTGTAGAGCTGAAGGATGACCAGCAGGAAGACCAGGAAAAGGGCCATAAAAACGCCCATGACTGGCGTGGTGCCCCAGCCAGGAACCACCTTGCCGTATTCAGAGTTCAGCGGACGCAGCAGGTCCCCTAGGCGGGTGCGTTGGGCCATCGGGTGAACCTCTCCGGCGGTGAAATGAGTCGTTACTGTAATGACCCAGACCACTTACCCGCTGGCCCCTGTAGGGAGTCTTGATGGAAAACACCTCTCCTGCCCTATCAATTTCCATCGCGGTACTTACCGCTCTGCTGGGTCTCACAGGCTTTGGCATCTATACAGCCTTTGGTCCGCCATCCCGAACGCTGGACGACCCTTTTGACGATCACGACGACTGATCTTGCACTTCAGTCCAGTCGATGCTGCTGATGCTCCAGGGACCAGAGGACTTCGGCCACGATGTGCGTGCAGGGCTGACGTTTTGAATGCAGCAGTACTGAGGATCGCCAGGATCCTGATCGGCACGAAATCCAAGCCATTGCTGGTTGTGGTCTTGCCAGGGCAGTAGCTCTTTTTGGCAAGGTGCTCCACGCTCCGCTGGATGGCGCCACAGAGGTTGCCGAAATGCTCTGGCTTGAGCTGGCACTTGGGCCTGCCACCAACCATTTGGTGCAGGCATCACTCCTAGGCGCATTCGGTGCCAGCCGGAATCGGCACCCGGATCGGGCCAGGTTGGGCCTCTTAGCAGAGATACACCAAGGCGTCCGTCGTGGCCGCTGACCCCTTGGGGTCCATCCAGTAACAGCGCCACGGATTGCGCCGCGGTGCCGCCGCATAGCCAGCTGATGGCAGCGGCTTCCCAGCGACTGTGTTCGCGATCCGTGCGGGGGCGATTGGGACGCGCCATCACCCCCCCCGGCGCATCAGCGGCCCAGAAGCCTCCAGGTGCAGCCAGGGTCAGTTCGCAGCGCCAGAGCTCATGGAGCTGTCGCCAGTCGGCGCTAATGATCAACTCCAACCAGGGCCTGTCGGCTTGTAGACGCATCACCAGTTGCACAGGGCTACCGCCGCAGTTGCCGCGCCATCGCAGCTGGCTGCTCAACGGCCCTGCTTCGATGACTTCCGGACCCTGCTGCCAGTTGAAATCCAGAGGCTGTTGGCGGTAGTTGCTGGCCAGATCCCAGGCATCCCAGAACTCGCCGCGATCGCCAAATCGCCGCCAGGCCAGAGGCGCGGCTAGAAGTTCATCACCCCAGGACTCTTCTGCGCATCCCTGTAGTTGCAGCAATCCAGCAGTTCCGACGTGAGCGCGTAGGAGGCTGTTCTGTAGCCACCAGCTGCCTGTATCGCAGTCGAGGAGCTGAACGCCACCTGAGGCCTCAGGTGGTGGGGTGGTCTGGCGCTGCTGGCTCAAACGCTGCAGCATCACACCATCGCTTGGCATCTCGAGCTGCAGCCAGCAGCCTCCGCCGCTGGCGGTTTGATGGGGCAATGGTCCTTCCACGCTGCGCCAGTGCATGCCAGGTTCAGGTTTTGGCAGTCGCACCACCTGTTTTCCAGCAGGCGCAGGCAGCAGCTGACCTATCCACCAGTGTGAGCTTGCGCCGCAACGCAGCGGCACCAGTGTGGATAGTGCACGGTCCCGGCGGCTGCGGCTGCGGCGCCTCGCTCTCCTCCATTGGGCCTCTGCCTGTTCGAACACCTCCGGTACTGATGTGCCTGGAAGGATGTCGTGGAACTGCTGGAACAGCAGGCTGCGCCATTCAGCCCTGCCGCCGGGCTTGATGCCGCTGAGGGCTTCCGCCAGATCAGCTTCCAGCAGCAGCCGCTCCAGGCTGCGGTTGTGGCGTTTTTGGTCCGGTCGGCTGGTGGGGCAAGCGCGATGCAGTTCCAGATAAAGCTCATCGCGCCATACCGGCAGCTGCGGAGCGAGCGGCTCAAGCTCCTGCAGATAGTTCCTCACCGACCCGAAGCGTCGCGGTGCGCTCAGAGGCTGGTCCTCCCACAGGGCCAACTGCTCCAGCATTTCGCGGCTGGGGCCGCCACCGTGATCTCCCACCCCCGGTAGCCACAGGCCTTGCTCGATTCCGGTTGCAACCTGCCAGCTGCGGCTGTAATCAGCCATCGCCAAGGGGTCACCATCGGTCCCGATTGGCGCACTCATGAGCGCCAGTACCTCCTCCCCACTGGGGTGGCGCCAGCGGAACAGCCGGTGGGGGAAGGGCTGATCGGCATTCCAAAACAGCTTGTGGGTGATGAACCACTCCACACCGCTGGCGCGGCACACCGCCGGAAGACCTTGGCTGAACCCGAAGCTGTCCGGGAGCCAGGCCAGGGTGTGGCCCCCTCCAGGCAGGGATTGATGGCTGTAGTGCTGGCCTTCGTGAAACTGGCGCAGCAATGAGCTGCTGCCCACCAACGTGCAGTCGGTCTCGACCCAGGGGCCGTTGAGGGCCTCCCAGCGCCCGGCTGCCATCGCGCTGCAGATCGCAGCAAAGAGTGCAGGCCGGTTCTGCTCAAGCCAGTGATAAAGCGCAGGCGTCGAATGACCAAAGTTGAGCTCCTTGCATTCCTCCATCAACTTCAGGACCGATCTGAACGTCCGCTCGGCCGCTTGCCAGGTGTCTGCGACAGGCCAGAGCCAGGCCAAATCGAGATGGGCGTGAGCGACGAGAGTGAGTGGTGCTGGCCGTGGTAGCGCTCGTAGTGCCTCCTGTAGTTGATGTGGTGCTCCAGTCCCACTCGGGTCTTGTCGCAAGGCATGCACCAGGGCATCTGGTAGGGACTCCCCAGTCCGGTCCAGTAATTGGCGTAATGGCGTCAGCAGCAACAATCCGTCGGGGTCTTTGGGGTCGGAGGGCTCCCGTTCCACCCGGGCCAGAAGTAGGGCGCCATCGTCATGGCGTGGACTGCGCAGCTCCAGCTCCAGGTTGAGCAACTCCCCCTGCCAGAAGCTCTGCGGCAGCTCCCAGCGGCAGGCGGCATCAAAAAGATCGCCGCGGTGGACCACCGCTCCGTTACAACGGAGTTCGGCGGCTTCTGCCCACCAGCGCAGGGCCAGTCGGGCACAGCCCTCGGTACTCCTCTCTTGCCAGCTCGTTGGGCACTGCAGCTGATGCTGCAGCACGAGGATCTGGCCCCCGCGGGGCCAGATCAACAGTCCGCGAGCCTCCCAGTCCGGTCGCTGCCGGGCGCCCCAGGGGTGATGAAGGCCGGGCTGGCCGTTCCTGCGCCGCAGTAGCGGCAGTAGGTCCATCTCTCGCTCAGCAGAAAACGTTTCAATCCACCCCTGAAGCAGCCGATCCAGGCCCGCAGCCATCCGATGTTGTGCAGGTGCCCCATAGGATGGCTGCGCCGCTACGGGTGCGGCGCCTCATCCCCCGACCCCCGGCTGGACCATGCTTGCCCTCAAGATCTCCGTTTATTCCGTTGTTTTCTTCTTCATCGGGATTTTCGTCTTTGGCTTCCTGGCTAGCGACCCCAGCCGGACGCCTAGCCGAAAGGACCTCGAAGAGTGATTCACCCGGGCAGGCGTGTCAGGATCGCCGCCCCTGTTGAAAGTCAGGTTTGAGGACGCGCTTCACCGCCCAAGACCTGGCTCCGGTTGCAGCCCTGATCGCTGCTGTTTTAGGGCCTTTCGTTCCTGCTTCACAGGTTCCAGCAGCCGCGCAATCCTTTGATGGTGCTCCGGCGGATGTGCCGGGATCCGTGGAAATCGGGGATGTCGATCCTTTTGCTGATCATGATTCCCCCACATCCCTACCTACTGCTAGGCCTTCAGCGCCGGTAGCTGTACCTGCTCCTTTGGGTCCGCCCAAGGAATTGGAACTGGAGGCTGATCAGCAAGCTTTTGACGCTGCTCTGCAGCGCTTCACGGCTACAGGCAACGTCACGCTGCTGATTGCTGGTGGTCGCTTGCAGGCCGATCGACTCGAGTATGACAGCCGCAATCAGGTGATTTGGGCCAGGGGCGCTGTGCGCTTCGCTCGAGGGAATCAGTATTTGCAGGCGAGCCTGCTCCGCTACAACCTTCTCCAAGGAGAAGGTGAGCTGGAAGATGCTTATGGCGTCGTGGATTTGCTCAGCAGTGAGCTGGACTTCGATCCCGATGCTCCTTTGGCTGTTGGACCTCAAGGTCCGCGGGGGGCAGCGCTGAGTGCCCGTCAACGCCGTCGCCAGCGTGAACGTCTCCAGGAGGAGTTGGCCAGCTCGGATCTTGAACAACTCAGGCGTGAACGCGAGGCCAAGCGCGTAGCAACCGAGGTTCAGCCCCTGGGTCCCTCGGAGCCCATGGCCTGTCCGCCGGATCTCCCGCCCCTGCGCTCCCGTTTGCCAGGGCCTTGGTCGGTGACGGCCTGGGGGGGGCAGATGACCGATGCCACCTTTGGTGAGACTTTTACGTTCTCAGGCGCGCAGCGGCCTGAATATCTCGGCGGGCTTGGTTTCACGCGGCGACTGCTTGATGCAGATCCGCTGGCGCTTGAGCTTGATGCCAATGTCTTGTTCCACAGCGCATCGCGTGACAAGAACCTCAAGTACGCCCTAGGGGTGCCTGAGGATGAGCGCGATACCGTCAGCACCGATCCTCAGAATTTCTGGGAGGGCACCCTTGGCATTGGCTTGCGCTGGTGGATACAGCCTTGGATCAGCTTGGCGGTCGTCGAGGGTGTGAGCCTCAACACCACGGTCAGTGACTACGAGCGCAAGTCCTGGCCAAATTCCACCCAGTTCCTCAACTATTTGGCGGCTGAAATCGCTGTTGCCATCAACCCTCGTTGGTCTGTGGTGGGTCGCATTCATCACCGCTCTGGCGCTTATGGCACTTACAGCGGTGTGGAGGAGGGCAGTAACGGATATCTGATCGGTGTGCGATACAGCTTTGGCGACTCGCCGCAGCCCCGTCTTCAAGAAGAACAACCACCTGCCTTGGGCTGCCCTGATCCGAACCGCAGTGCTCGCCAGCGCCGACTGCCACTCGAGGAGCAGCTGGAGGCGGTGGTCTTTGATGGACCCTCAGCTCAGCAGGCTCCCACTCCTCTGCTCCTATCACCGCAGGAGTCTGCAGAAGTGGTTTCAGCTTCCGAGCAATTGCGCCAGCGCCGTGAAGCCATTGCGGCGATTGATCAGCGGGTTAGTGATGTCACCCCTCGCGAAGGTCTGGGTATCTCCACCAGCCTGGGATCCAGTGATTTTGATCGTCTGAGTCGCCGCGAGCAGCAATTCAGCATCAACACGCCTCAGAACCAGCTGCGTGAACTGAGTCAAAAGGCTGATCTGGTCTCCGGCACCATCACCCACTGGCGCTTCCAGTCGCCCCGTCTGGTCATCACCCCAGAGGGTTGGCGCGCCGGTCGTTTGAGCTTCACCAGTGATCCCTTCACCCCGGCCCAGGCCTGGGTTGATGCTGAGCAGGTGGTGGCCAGCCAAGAGGAAGACGGCACCACGGTCATCGTGGCCAAGCGCAACCGATTGTTGCTGGAGAACAAGCTGCCAATTCCCCTTTCACGCACCGTGCGCTTCAGCCCTGAGGAGGATGAGGAGAGCGTAAGCAACCGTTGGGCGCTGCTGGTGGATGAGCGGGACAGGGACGGCATATATGTCCAGTACACCCTGGCGAATCGGCGGATCGGCGAGCGCGGCACGCTTTCGCTGCGACCCCAGTTCCTCATCCAGCGTGCCTTTGAAGGAGAGACCGAGAGTTACCCGGAGCCCAACGCCAAGCCCGGTGCTGCGGATATCCGTCAGCCAACGGATGCCGCCGATTTCTTTGGCCTCGATGCTCGTCTCGATGGGGGGATCGCTAACGGTATTTACAACCTGCGCACCAGTATTTCCAGCTTCAATCCCAACCATTTGCCTAATGCAGTACGGGCTTCAGGGATCTATACCCAGCCCCTTGAGCTGCCACTCCTCGGCAATGTTCAGGGGCGTGCCTTCAGCGCCTATCGCTACAGGGTCTGGAATGGTTCGCTTGGGCTGCAGAACATCTATTCCGCTTTTGGTGGATCGATTGAGAAAACCGGCCGTCTCCCGGAGTTGGCTGGATTGCAGTCGATCTACTTCTGGCGTGTGGAGGCCGGCAACTATCAGAGCAATGCTTTCCAGACCACGGATTTCACAGAGCAGTTCCGAGGTACGGCCTACGCCACTCTGAGGTTGAACTGGCCGATCTGGCGCGGAGAAGCCCTTCCACTGACTCCAGAGGGGGCGTACCGCTACTCCTCGGTGCCGATCGTGCCTGGTCTGAATTTTGAGGTGGTGCCCTATGCCAGCCTCTCCAGCTATGCCGATGGGGATAATCAGAACCTGCTGGGTATTTCCGGTGGCCCCAGCATCACGCTGGGTCATTTCAGTCGACCTTTCCTCGACTACACGAAACTTGCGCTCTACGGCAGCGCTACGGCTAAATCCGGTGAAAGTCCTTTCTCATTCGATGAATTTGTTGACATCGGCACGCTGGGGGTCAATCTCACTCAGCAGCTGGTGGGTCCTCTAGTGCTGCAGGCGTCGATCAGCTACAACGTGGCCGGTGACTCGGGTTATTACGGCGAGGTCACCAATGCCTTGTTTGGTCTGAACTGGCAGCGGCGTGCTTATCAGATCGAGGCTTATTTCAGCCCTTACACAGGGATGGGCGGTCTGCGGGTTCGCCTCAATGATTTCGGCTTCAAGGGCACCGGGGTGCCATTTGTTCCGTACGACTACAGCCCCGTCTTGCGCTCAGTTCCAGGCGCCGAGCCCTCGGTGCGCTGATCGTCGCCGCCGCCCACGATCAGGTTGCTGCGGTAGAGCTCCGCGCCCGCAAATTGAAGCCCCTCCACTTGGGCTCCTTCTGTGATCGCTTGAATGGCGATGGCATCGCTCAAATCTGCCCAGCGCAGGTTGGCGCCGCGTAAATCGGCGTTGCTTAATCGGCTGCCGATGAGCTGTGCACTTTCGAGGTTGGCGCCGCTGAGATCAGCTCCCTCGAGGTTGGCCTCACTGAGATCAGCTCCCTGTAGATCAGCTCCGCGCAGGTCAGCTCCAATCAGATAGGCGCCCCGCAGATCACGGCCCCGCAGATCAGCGCCGCTGAGAGCGCAGCCGCCGCAGAATCCCGTTTCCAGCTGCTTCATGGGATCTGCCAGGCTTGGATTGAGGATCGCCAGTGGGGCTAGGAAGATCAGCAGGCTGAGGGTGGTCCAGCGGCTTCGGGGCGACACATCCCTCGATGGCTCCATCGCAGTTGTCGCATCTCTATCTCATTTGTAGACGAAAAAATCTCAGCCGGCCGCGAAGCGCTGCATGTAGGGCAATCGCGCTGCAGTGGCTGTCAGTTCCTGATCTTTTGACAGCAGCTGTCGGGTGGCATCCCACTGGCCGCTGGTCAGCATCTTTTGAGCATCGGATGCCAGCTGCAGTTCCCAGCGCTGCCCCGCCAGCTCAACCGCTGCTGGGTCCAGGCTGATGCTGAGCTGGCTATCGCAAGAGGCCTCTGCTGCTTGCTGGATCTGGTCGATGTCAGTGCTGCTGGCCTGCAGGCAGGGGATTCCCAGGGCGAGGCAGTTTCCGTAGAAAATTTCAGCGAAGCTCTCCCCCAATACAACCCGGATTCCCCAGCGCAGCAGGGCCTGGGGAGCGTGCTCGCGGCTGGAGCCACAGCCGAAGTTCCGGTTCACCACCAGTACTGAAGCTCCTTGGTATTCCGGTCGGTCAAAGGGGTGCAGGCCCTGCTGCTCGCTGCGGTCATCGGCGAATACCTGTGCGCCTAGGCCATCAAAGGTGACGCATTTGAGAAAGCGAGCTGGGATGATCCGATCCGTGTCGATGTCATTGCCACGTAGAACCACGGCGCGGCCGTGTACTTGAACAATTGAGCCGGCGGGGAAAGGAGCGGTCGTCATGGTTTAGGCGGGCAGCAGGGTGCGGACATCAGTCACATGGCCGGCGACAGCCGCCGCCGCCACCATCGCTGGACTCATCAACAAGGTGCGTCCGCTGGCTGATCCCTGCCGGCCCTTGAAGTTTCGATTGCTTGAGCTGGCACTGATCTGGCGACCTTCCAGCCGGTCCGGGTTCATTGCCAAACACATGGAGCAGCCTGGTTCGCGCCATTCAAATCCTGCTGCCCTGAACACCGCATCGAGTCCTTCTGCTTCTGCAGCAGCTGCCACTTGCTCCGATCCAGGCACCACGAAGGCTTTGATTCCAGCTGCTACCTGGCGTCCATCTGCCACCAGCGCAGCAGCGCGCAGATCGCTCAAGCGGCCATTGGTGCAGCTGCCGATGAAGCACACATCCACTGGCAAACCTGCAATGCTCTGCCCCGGTTGGAGTTCCATATAGCGATAGGCCTCCTGGGCCAGGGGTCGATCTTCTTCAGGGGTCTGCTCCAGCGTGGGGACAGCTTCATCGACCCCGATGCCCTGACCTGGGGTAATGCCCCAGGTGACGGTCGGCGCGATGGCAGTGGCATCGAAGCGCACCTCATCGTCAAAGACTGCATCAGGGCCACTGGCAAGGCTTTGCCACCACTGCACTGCTCGCTCCCAGGCTTCCCCGGTTGGAGCGTGGGGGCGTCCTTTGAGGTAGGCAAAGGTGGTGTCGTCGGGGTTGACATAGCCGCAGCGAGCACCGCCCTCGATGGCCATGTTGCACACGGTCATTCGCTCCTCCATCGAGAGGGCGGCAACGGCGGGACCGGCAAATTCGTAAGCATGACCGACGCCTCCTTTGACCCCCAGCGTCCGGATGATGTGCAGCACCAGATCCTTGGCATAGACCCCTGGCGGCAGAGAGCCGTCGACCCAGATCCGCCGCACCTTGAGCTTGTTCAGCGCCAGGCTCTGGCTGGCGAGTACATCGCGGACTTGGCTGGTGCCGATGCCGAAGGCGATGGCCCCGAAAGCGCCGTGGGTGGAGGTGTGAGAGTCACCGCAGACGACGGTCATTCCGGGTTGGGTTAGACCCAGCTCAGGCGCCATCACGTGCACGATCCCCTGTCGCCCGCTGCCCAGACCGTTCAGACTGATGCCGTTTTCATGGCAATTGCGCTCCAGAGTTGTGAGCATCTCTTCGGCCAGGGGATCAGCAAACGGTCTGGCCTGACTGGTGGTAGGCACGATGTGATCGACCGTGGCAACGGTCCGCTCTGGGTGCCTCACCGTCAGTCCCAGATCATTGAGCGCTGCGAATGCCTGCGGACTCGTCACCTCATGGATCAGGTGCAGGCCAATAAACAGCTGAGTAGCCCCACTAGGCAGTTCAGCGACCTGATGCAGGGCCCAGACCTTGTCGTACAGGGTGGCGGAACTCAAGCGTCTGGCCCCTACGGCAAACAGCCACCCTAAAACGGGAATGACTTAGATCAGTTGCAGCCGCAGCAAGTTGAGCGCATCTCCCACACTCAGGCCGCGGATCCAGTCGCGTCCTCGGTGGCATCCGTAGCGCTTCTCCAACGTTGTGCAGCCTTCAGGTCCTGCCACCGCCAGATGCACCAGTCCCACAGGTTTGGCGGCACTGCCGCCACCGGGACCGGCAATTCCACTGACAGCGATCGCCCAGTCGCTGCTGAGCTGCTGTCGGGCACCTTGCGCCATTGCTTCCACGACTGATGCGCTCACGGCTCCCTCGCGTTCCAGCAGTTCCGTTGGCACGCCCAGGAGGTCTTGCTTGATCCGGTTCGCATAGGCGATCACCCCGCCCAGCAGGACATCGGAGCTGCCACTGACCCCTGTGAGAGCGGAGCCAACGCCACCGCCCGTGCAGCTTTCTGCTACTGCCAGGGTCTGGCCGCGCTGGCGCAGTTGATCCAGAACAACAGAGGCAAGGCTGTCGTTGTCGCCCCCGAAGCAGTCTTGGCCGCCGATCTGTCTGATTGCCTGCTCTACAGGAGCAATCAGTGCGTCAGCGTCGTCGCTGTTTTCGCCCCAAGCGGTGATGCGCAATTTCACCTCTCCGAGTCCGGCATAGGGAGCCACGGTGGGGTTGGTGTACTCGAGATATGGGGCTACACGCTCGGCAAGGGTTGATTCCCCGATCCCCCAGAAGCGCAGCTGGCGACTGCGGAATGTGCCTTGGGCAAGTCCCTGCTGCTGAAGCCAGGGTTCGGCGGTCTGCTGCCACATGGCCTGCATCTCCGAGGGCACACCTGGGAAGGTGAGCACGGTGAAGTCAGGCTGCGGTGTCCAGATCATCCCGGCGGCTGTGCCCGTTGGGTTGGGCAGCACGGCTGCACCCTGAGGCAGTAGGGCCTGTTTTTCGGTACCTGCTGCCATGGTGCGGCCGCGCGCCTGCAATTTGGTGGCGATGTCGGCCATCACCTCCGGGCGATGTTGGAGCGGCACGTTGAAGGTGGATGCCAGTGTCTCGGTGGTGAGGTCATCCGGGGTGGGACCAAGGCCTCCAGTGCAGATCAGGACGCGGCAGCGACCTGCGGCTTCTAGTACTGCATCACGCAAACGTTCGGGGTTGTCGCCCACCACGCTTTGACGGAAATGGGGCAGGCCTAGTCGGGCGAGTTCTTCAGCAATCCAGCGGGCGTTGCTGTTCAGAATGTTGCCGAGCAAGAGCTCCGTGCCAATGCAGAGGATCTCGCAGCCACTGCGTAGAGAACTCACGACGAATTAGGGCCCCATTGGGGGCCGTAGCACCTGCTTAGCTGCTCGGCCAGGTTTTTGAGAAGCGTCGAGTGTGGATGCTTCCAGAAGGGCGCGTTGCTGTCGGCTGCGCACGATCACCCAAACGAGCACAGCGGTGGCTAAAGCCAGCCAGAGGAAGCGCATCTCCGCGTTTGCTGCCACAAGGGCTAGTGCGGCAAGCCACTGGGTGAAGGCATAGATCAGCAGAACCGTGCGGCGATGGCTGAAGCCGGCCCGCAGCAGGCGGTGATGCAGATGGCGCCGATCCGGATAAAAGGGAGAGCGGCCGTCGCTGACGCGGCCCATGATCACTGCGGACATGTCCGCTAGGGGCAGCGAGAGGATCAGAAGGGGTAGCAGCAGGCTGACGGTGGTGAGCTCTTTGGCTGGACCGATCAGGCTGATGGCCGCCAGGCTGAAACCGAGGAAATAGGAACCTCCATCCCCCATAAAAATGCGGGCTGGATTGAAGTTGTGGCGTAGAAAACCTATGCAGGATCCGGCCAGAGCTGCAGCCAGCAGCCCAGCGCCGGGCTGATGCAGGCTGAAGCTCACTGACAGCAGAGCTACTGCTGCGATGGCACTCACACCGGCAGCGAGTCCATCGAGTCCATCAAGCCAATTGATGGCATTGGTGATTCCCACCAGCCAGATCACCGTGGCGATCAGACTGAGCCAATCCGGCAGTGTCAGCGCCAGGCTGCTGTCAAATGGGAGGGTGATTGTGCCGATTTTCACCCCCTGGCTCCAGACCGCCATGGCCACAGCGATTTGCAGGGCGAGACGCGGCAGCGGTGGCAACTGCAACAGATCGTCGCTGAGGCCGATGGTAAAAAAAGCTATGGAACCGAAAAGGCTGCTCCAAATGAGCTGGTCTCGACTGGCTGGGATGGCTCCAAAGCCACCAACCAGCCAAGTCACGCCAAGTGCCAGCACGAAACCCATGACGATGCCGATGCCTCCAAGCCGCACCATTGGGGTTAGGTGCTGCTTCCGTGGATCAGGCTGATCAGTCAGACCCAAACGCAGACCGATCTGACGCACCTGCGGCACGATTGCCGAAGTAAAGAGGCCAGCCCCGGCAAGGGTGGCCAGCGCAGGCATCAGCGGGCTGGTGTCCACATGGACTGATCTTTCCCCACCAGTTTAGGCGGGACTGCCGGCAAGCACGGGGGAGGCCGCTCTGTAAAGCGGATGACGCTCGCAGAGGCTGGCAACACGCTCACGGCAACGCTGCTCGATGGCGCTGTCCTCAGGGTTTAAAAGACGATCGGCGATGACATCAGCGACCTCGCTGAAGGCGCTCTCGTCGAATCCACGGCTAGTGAGCGCGGCTGTGCCCAGCCTGAGTCCACTGGTGACGAAGGGAGATTCAGGGTCAAACGGGACCGTGTTTTTGTTGGCGGTGATATTTACCTCACTCACCAGTAGATCAGCCACCTTGCCAGTCATCTTGATCCCGCGCAGGTCCAGCAGCACGATGTGGTTGTCGGTGCCGCCACTGACGACGGCAATGCCGCGCTCCTGGATGCGGGCAGCCAACGCTTGGGCATTCGCTACCACCTGCTGGCTGTAATCCCTGAAACTCGGCTCCAGTGCTTCCCCGAAGGCCACGGCCTTGGCCGCCACCACGTGCTCGAGTGGTCCGCCTTGCGAGCCAGGGAAGACTGCTTTGTCGAATTGCTTGGCGAACTCGGCGTCATTGCAGAGGATGAGGCCACCCCGGGGACCGCGGAGGGTTTTGTGAGTGGTGGTGGTGACCACATGGCAGTGGGGCACTGGGTTGGGGTGGACGCCTGCGGCCACAAGCCCGGCGATGTGGGCCATGTCGGCTAGGAGGTAGGCACCGACTTCATCGGCGATGGCTCGGAAGCCAGCGAAATCGATGGTTCGCGGGTAAGCCGAATAGCCGCAGACGATCAGCTTGGGCTTGTGCTCCAGCGCCAGCCGCCGAATTGCATCGAGATTGAGTTGTTGGCTGTCGGGATCAACGCCGTAGTGGACAGCCTTAAACCACTTGCCACTGACGTTCACCGGGGAGCCATGGGTGAGGTGGCCCCCGTGGGAGAGGTCCATGCCCATGATCGTGTCGCCAGGCTTGAGCAGAGCCAGGAAAACGGCGAAGTTGGCCTGGGCTCCGCTGTGGGGCTGGACGTTGGCCCAGGCTGCTCCAAACAGCTGCTTGGCTCGCTCGATCGCCAGCTCCTCAATCGCGTCGACGTGCTCGCAGCCGCCGTAGTAGCGGCGGTGTGGCAGACCTTCGGCGTACTTGTTTGTGAGCACCGATCCCTGGGCGGCCATCACCGCTGGTGAGGCGAAGTTCTCACTGGCGATCAGCTCAAGGTGGCTCTGCTGGCGTTCCAGTTCGCAGTTGATTAGCCCAGCCACCTGTGGATCGCCCTGCTGCAGGGCCTGGGGTGCGGTCATCGTCGGCTCGTTCACGGGCAGCAGTCTTTTGCGGTTGTTGTCATCAATCGTAGAAACGCAGCTGCACACGGTCGATTCTTAAGGGGACGGAGACAAAAAAACCGCCCTTGAAGGGGCGGCTGGAATGGAATGACGCGCCTGGAGAGATTCGAACTCCCGACCCTCTGATCCGTAGTCAGATGCTCTAATCCGCTGAGCTACAAGCGCTTGCGCCAAACCATCAGACCCCATCGAGGGTCCGCTCGTCAACTGGGTGCGGGCCGCGTCAGGATTCAGGTGTTTCTGAGCCTGAGCAATGCCGATCCGCTGGTATGGCCCCGCTAACCCTGAGGATCCGACCTACCGGCATTTCGAACGCATCGTGAACCTGTGCCTGCATGGCGGCGTGTTCGCCGCGGTGAACAGCGGCGGATGGTTTCTGCAGGAGATGCGCCACCCCTTTCCCGACGGAAGCCTGACCTGGGTCACCAGCCTCTGGGCAAGCCTGTGGCTGGGCCAATTGATCTGGGTGATTCTTCAGCGCCCCAAGCCGGAGGAATAAAGCCAGCATGGATGCAATCCCCACCTCGATCCTTCCGGGCTGATGTCCCTCTCCGCCAGTGACCTGCAGGACCTTCAGAGTGCTTTGGCTGACCGCCTCTACGTCCAGATCAGCGGCTGGCATCTCTACCTCGGTGATGCCGACCTGGCTTCAGCCCTGGCGATCGAATGCAGTGCCCGCGTCAATCAAGGTGCTGAGGTAGCGGCCCGGCAGGCCCTCGACGCCGTCAAGGTGCCCCTGGCAGGAGGCGCCAGTCAGCTCCCGCTCTCCAAGCTGATCCCCCCCGCCCAGCTGAGGGATCTTGAAGAGATTCTCGAGCCGTACTGCGGATAAGGTTGCATTCCATCCGCCGCGGTTGGTGTGCTGATCATTGAAGTCACCAACTCCAGAGATTTGGTGCGCCAACGCATCGGCCGCCTGGGTGAACGGCTGATCGGTCGGGTCGTGGATGCGGAGGCTCAGGTTGAAAAAGCCCTGATCCAGGAACTGGAAACCGCCTTTAAAGAATTTGGGATCGAGGCACGGATCGTGTCTGTTCAGGGCCCGCAACTCGTGGGTCGCGAGCAGCTGGAACTTCCCATTCAGGTGCGTGAAGAGCTCGATGTTCGTCTCAGCGAGCCCTGAATCGGCCCACCACCAACTGCGTGACCTCACGCACCTCCGGCACCTGAAATTGCGCACCGATTAAGGCAAACAAAGCCAAGCCCAGCAGGCCAGGGGCAGACACCTGCAGCAGCAGGCCCAGCAACCCTGCGGGCCAGGGCACGACGGTCACCAGGATCCACGCACACCCCGCTGCCAGAACTCCGGCGATGGCGAGCCGCAGCAGATCCATCCCCCAGCGCCGCAGTGGCAGGCCTCCAACCTGTTGCTGCAGACCCACCAACAGGGCGAGGCAGGTGAGCAGGTTGATGGCAACCGTGGCGAGCACCAACCCGGGCGCACCGAAATTGAACGGCGACTGATTCCCCCAAGGGGTCGGACCACCCACCAGCAGCCAGTCAAAAACCACGTTCAGACCGATCCCCGCCAGCGAGAGCCGAAAAGGCGTTGTTCCATCTCCAAGGGCATAGAAGACGCGCACCAGCACATCCCGGCCGAGGTAGGCCGGCATGCCCAGCCCATAGGCCATCAATAGGCCCGTCACCAGCTGTGCGGCTGATGCATCGAAGGCACCACGCTCGTACACCAGGGCGACGATGGGGCCACCCAACGCAATGAACAGTCCCCCCAGGGGGATCATCGATGCCGCAGACAGCATCAACCCCTGGCGGATCCGATCGATCAGCTGCGGACGATCCTGCGGAGCCGTGAGCCTGGAAAAAGTGGGCAGCAAGGGCACCAGCAGTGCATTCGAGATCAGGCCCAGGGGGGTTTGCACCAGCAAATTGGCGTACCCCAGACCCGCCGCCGCACCGACGATGCCCGAGGCGAAAAACAGATCAGTGAACACATTGATCTGAAGCATTCCGGACGACAACGTCGCCGGCCCCATCACACGCCACACCTCCCGCACTCCCGGGTGCCGCCAGTCCCAGACCAGTTGGAAACGGGCCAACCCCTGCCGGATCAACGCCGGCAGCTGGATCAACCACTGCAGCAAGGCCCCCACCAACGTGGCCAAGGCCAGCACCACACCACCTGTCATGGCGGCGGATGGCAAGGCGATGTCAGCACCGAGCTGCCACCAGAGCAGTCCCACCCCCAGGATCAAGGCCCCGCTGGACATCAGCGGTGAAATCGCAGGGATCCAAAATTCGTCGGCGGCGTTGAGGGACCCGAAGCCCAGCCCGATCAGCCCGGCCAGCAGTGCCATCGGCGCCATCACCTGCAGCTGGACCCGTGCGATGGCGTGAAGCTCAGGAGCAAGGCCAGGGCCCACAAGGGTGATCAGGGGATCCGCCGCCAGCACCAGAACGA
>CAJWXK010000013.1 GCA_913048995.1 uncultured Synechococcus sp.
GAGCATGGTGTTTTGATCACCAGATACTTCAAAGGAAGGAAACATCATGACCGATCTTGAGCATCTTTCGACCCAGGAGCTGAAAGCCATCCTGGACGAGACAGAGCAGCGCATCCATGAGATTCGCGCCGAGTTGGAAGAGCGCGAAGCCGATACCCAGCATACGCTGGTCGAGCGCATCGAGCTGAGCCCTGAGTGGACGCCGGTCAAGTGGGGGCAGGTCAAGGCCTTCTTCCAGCTGGTGCTGGACGAGCTGCGGAGCAAAAAGCCATGACACTGAGCGCTGTTCAACGTGTGTCCTTGTGCGGGCTGATTGCCGGGCTGCTGGCGTCCCCGGTGTTCGCCAGCGACGCCATCTTGGCTGATGGCTCCAGCACCGTATTCCCCATCACCCAGGAAGCGGCCAAGCGCAGCAAGCTGGCGGTCGACAACCGCTTCTCCGGTACCACTGCCGGATTTCGGCGCTTTTGCGCCGGTGAAACCGACATCAGCAATGCCTCGCGCCCCATCAACCGCGAGGAGATGGTCGAGAAGATCCTCTTCGGTCACGGCCAGGTCGCCAAGGACAGCCCGATCGGCCCGGCGAACCAGTACATGGCCGATCTCGACCCGATCCCCTACGACCTTATCTTCGAGCGATTTCTCAATCCCGAGCGCAAGTCGATGCCTGATATTGACACCGATTTCTGCATTGAACGTCGGGGTGAGGTGATCGACTACGTCACCCGTCGTTATGGCGAGGACAAGGTGGCCCAGATCATCACCTTTAATCGCATGACCTCCAAGGCTGTGCTCAAGGATGTCGCCCGCGTGCTTGATATCCCTTATGGCGATGCCGATCGTCTCGCCAAACTGATTCCTGTGGTTCGTGGCAAGCCTGCCAAGCTGGAAATGATGATCGGCGAGGAATCGCCGGAGCCGGAGTTCCGTAAGAAGTACGAGAGTGATCCCAACGTCAAGCGCTGGGTCGACATGGCTCGCCGCATTGAGGGCACGAACAAGACCTTTGGGGTTCACGCAGCCGGAGTCGTAATCGCCGCTGATCCCCTCGATGAGCTGGTGCCATTGCAGCGCAATAACGACGGTCAAGTCATCACCCAGTACTACATGGAGGACGTCGAATCGATGGGCCTCCTGAAGATGGATTTCCTCGGGCTCAAGAACCTCACCATGATCGAGAAGACTCTCGAGTTGGTGGCCCATCAGAACGGGGAGCGTCCCGACCCCGATCAACTACCCGCCAACGACGAAAAGACTTACGACCTCTTGGCCCGCGGTGATCTCGAAGGAATCTTCCAGTTGGAATCCACTGGAATGCGCCAGATCGTGCGCGACCTCAAACCCTCATCACTGGAGGATATCTCTTCAATTCTTGCCCTTTACCGACCGGGTCCCCTGGACGCGGGCCTGATCCCCAAATTCATCAACCGCAAGCACGGTCGTGAGGCGATTGAATTTGCTGATCGAAAGCTCGAGCCGATCCTGCAGGAGACCTACGGGATCATGGTTTACCAGGAGCAGATCATGAAGATCGCTCAGGATTTGGCTGGTTACTCCCTAGGCGAGGCAGATCTACTGCGGCGAGCAATGGGTAAGAAGAAGGTGGCGGAGATGCAAAAGCACCGCGGGATTTTTGTTGGTGGTGCCAGTGAACGCGGGGTCGACGCCAAGGTGGCCGATGAACTGTTTGACCAGATGGTGCTCTTTGCCGAGTACTGCTTCAACAAGAGCCACTCCACTGCTTACGGCGCAGTGACCTACCAGACGGCTTATCTCAAGGCTCACTATCCCGTCGCCTACATGGCGGCTCTGCTCACCGTTAACGCTGGTATTACCGACAAAGTTCAGCGCTACATCTCCAATAGCAATGCCATGGGTATTGCGGTGCTTCCACCAGATGTCAACAGCTCCGGAATCGATTTCACTCCCCAGGATGACAAGATCCTTTTCGGTCTTTCTGCAGTTCGCAATCTTGGTGATGGAGCGATCCATTCTCTGATTGCTTCTCGCCAGAGTGATGGGCCTTTCCTGTCTCTTGCTGATCTCTGCGACCGGATGGCTGGTTGCGGACAGCTCAATCGCCGCGCTCTTGAATCGTTGATCCACTGTGGGGCTCTTGATGCCCTTGAGCCCGCGGCAAATCGCGCTCAGTTGATGGCGGATTTGGATCTACTTCTGGACTGGGCCAGTGCCCGCGCAAGGGACAAGGCCAGTGGTCAGGGCAACTTGCTGGATCTGCTCGGCGGCGGGGGTACTACAGAAACGGCTCCAGCATCAGCACCCAAGGCGGCTGCGGTGCCCGACTATGCCCCTACCGAAAAGCTTCGTCTCGAAAAGGAGCTGGTGGGCTTTTATCTGTCTGATCATCCGCTCAAGCAGCTCAGTGAAACCAGTCGCCTGTTGATGCCCATTGGCCTTGGCAGCCTTGATGAGAAGTCAGACCGCAGCCGTGTCTCTGCCCTGGTGATGGTTCCTGAGATGCGCGTGGTGACCACGCGTAAGGGTGATCGCATGGCGATCCTGCAGCTGGAGGATCTCACCGGAAGCTGTGAGGCTGTCGTCTTTCCGAAGACATACGCGCGCCTCAGTGATCACCTGATGGTGGATGCCCGACTGCTGCTTTGGGGGCAGGTTGATCGCCGGGATGACCGTGTTCAGATCATCGTTGATGACGTCGCCCTCATTGATGAGCTGAATCTTGTGTTGGTGCGTCTTGATTGTCAGCAGGCCGGGGACATCACCGTGCAGCATCAGCTGCGTGAATGTCTTCAGCAGCACAAAGTCGATAACGAGACTCTTGGACTGCGTGTGCCGGTTGTGGCGGAAGTCAACGCTGCAGGCGGGAGTTGCTTTGTGCGTCTCGGCCACCAGTTCTGCGTCAACGACGCAGAAGCAGCAGCTGCCAGCCTCAGCGCGGCTCGCTTTGACGTGCAACTGCGCCGTTGCGCAGCCGTTTGATATTTGGCCCGATTTGCTCGAACCCCAGCAAGGTGCCAGGTTCCGGCAACCAGCTGCTGGAAAAAAGGCCGTAGCTCAGTCCCACTAGGCCCAGAGCGAAGAATCCTCCGGACACGAGCAAAGTAACCGCGGGCTGAACATCAGCAATCTGTCGAGTGACCAGCAAGTAGCTGACGATGAATGTGCCCATCCCGAAGCTTGTGGGGATGCCTGCCCCAATCACCACGCGGCGCGCCATGCGGTTAGCCACCACCTGAGGAATGGTGTTTCGGGGAGTTGGCGTCTTGGGGGTACTGGGCCGGCTTGGCTCAGATACGACCCCCTTGGCGAAGCCTTCAACTCCGTTGGAGGACTTGCCGTTGGACGCCATGGAAAATTAGCCGCGGATGCCGAGCTTATTGATCAGACCCTGGTAACGGTCGTTGCTCTGGCTCTTGAGATAGCTGAGCAAGCTCTTGCGTCGACCCAGCATCTTCATGAGTCCTTGCCGGGAGGAGAAGTCGTGCTTATTGGCTTGCAGGTGACCGGTCAGTTGGGTGATTCGCTCAGTAAGCATGGCCACCTGCACCTCAACCGAACCGGTGTCCGTGGCGTGCGTCTGGTGCGAGTTGATCAGTTCTTGCTTCTTCTCGGTGTTGAGGGGCATGCGGGACGAAGACCCTGTTCGCTGTAATCCAACAGCATACCCATGCAACCTCCCTCAGGCTGCCTCCCTGCTGAGCCAGGACAAGCACTGGCGCAACCACTCCTCTAGAGGTGCTGATTCGTTCACTTCACTGCTGCAGTGAGCCATGGCCTGCTGCAGCTCCTCGGGGCCGTAACCAAGTGCGCTCAGGGTGCTTTCCAGCTCAGTTCGCAGTGTTTGCTGCGGTCCACCCGAAGCGATGACAGTTAATGCCACCTGGCCCCCAAGTTGGCTCCATCGTTCCTGCAGCCTGGAGCGCCACTCCAGCGTCAGCCGCTCGGCCGTGCGCTTGCCGACGCCGGGGGCGCTGCAGAGCGCAGCAGTTCGATCCGCGGCCAGAGCATCGAGAAGGCCATCAAGGCCGAGGCTGCCCAGCAGACCTATGGCCACCTGTGGTCCGATGCCATTAACGCTGATCAGAAGCCGAAATAGATCGCGCTCCTGCTTAGTGGCAAAGCCAAACAGCACGCTGCCGTCTTCCCGTTGCTGTTGATGTATATGCAGGGTGAGCGCTGTGCCAGGCATTGATGCCAGCTTGGGGTCACCCACCTGAACCTCGTAGCCCACTCCGGCGCAGATCAGCAGCACTCCGCTGCGGTTCCCATCTCGCCAGCTGTCGCCGACCTCTCCATCCAGCCAGCCGATCATGTTCAACCCTGGTGTCCAGCCATGTTGCCCCTGACGGGCGCTCTGCGCCGCTTTTGCTGCGTGATCGCCTGCGGGCTGTTGCTCGTGCTCACCGCCTGCTCGGCGGTTGGTCAGCCGCCTCGTCAGATGTTGCTCCAAGCCCTTGATTTGCAAGTGAGATTCACCCAAATCGACCTGGCAGAGGCGCTGCAACTGCCTGTCCCCGAGGGACACCCCAGCTTGCGGCGTGTGCGGGTTGAGCATCAGCAACGCGTTCGGGTGGAGGGCCTAAGCGCCTGGCAGCTGCAGGGCCGTTTTGACTGGAGATTGCCGGAGGATCCCATCAGGATTGACAGTCCTTTTGATGTCGTGCTGCTTCGCGGTGAGAAGGGTGAGAGCTGGCGTCTGTTGCGCCCTCCAGGCCCGCAGCAGCCCGGATGGCGCAGCTACCCGCTGGCGAGCCGAAACCTTGTTATTGACGACAGTCAGCAGCCTGGCTAGTTGCTGAGTAGAGCCTCTGCCTAGATGAAATTCCAGGTCCTTCTGCTCAGCTTGTCCTTGTTTTTACCTAGTGCATTGCCAGTGATCGCTGATGAGGCGGCAGAGCATGCGGTTAGTTCTGCTGCTCAGGACTTGAAGCTGGCAAGGCGATGCGCTTGGCGCGCCGCCAAGGGCCTTTGGGTGGAAGCCGGTGAATGCGAGATCGAGGGTTGGCAGGGACCTGATGAGTTGCTTCTGACGGTGCGCTGGCCTTCTGGCCAGCGCAGCGTGATTGAAACGCTGCCGGGAGGTGGTCAGGCACGCATCAATCGTCGGCAGGCCTCATTCCAGCCTGGTGGTGATGGGACCTGGTTATTTCAGCTGCGTCAGGGCGGTGCCTTGCGCTTCACTGGCAGCTGAGCTCTAGCGGTTACGGCCAAAGCAAGGAGAATGGGCATCTCTTGCGAGCCTGTGTGAGCGTTCCCCGGCTACATCCCCGCACGATTGAAGCCGTCAAGGAACGTGCCGACATCGTTGACGTGGTTGGGGAGCACGTGGTGCTCAAGAAGAAGGGACGTGAATTTGTCGGGCTATGCCCGTTCCATGACGACAAGTCCCCGTCAATGACGGTGTCACCGGCCAAACAGTTTTACTACTGCTTCTCCTGCGGAGCTGGCGGGAACAGCTTGAAGTTCCTGATGGAGCTCAAGCGCCAGAGCTTTAGTGATGTCGTGATGGAGTTGGCCAGGCGCTACTCGCTGCCGGTCGAAACCCTCGATGTCAAACAGCAAGAGCGGCTCAAGCAGCAACTCTCCCGCAGAGATCAAATCCACAAGGCCCTCTCACTGGCCAGTGGCTGGTTCCGCTCCAATCTCAAGCGACCCGAAGGCCAAGAGGCCCTGGATTACCTGCGAAAGAAACGGGGGCTCAGTGAAGGGACGATTCAAAGCTTTGAACTGGGCTATGCCCCTGAGGGCTGGGACGGTCTAATCCGCCATCTGCAGCAGGCCGAGGGCCTATCTCCAAGCCTGCTTGAGGCCGCTGGTTTGGTGGTCCCCCGCAAGGGCGGTAACGGCTTTTACGATCGCTTTCGCCAGCGGGTCATGGTGCCGATCCATGACCGCCAGGGACGGATCATTGGTTTCGGTGGCCGCAGCCTGGATGGCAGCGAACCCAAGTACATGAACTCTCCGGAGACGGAGGTGTTCGATAAAGGCAAACACCTTTTCGGCTTTGACAAGGCAGCCGATCCGATTCGGCGAGCTGATTGCGCTCTGGTTGTCGAGGGGTATTTCGATGTCATCGCCCTACACGCAGCAGGAGTGCGTCATGCCGTTGCGGCCCTTGGCACGGCAATGAACAGTCAGCAGATCACTCAGCTCTGTCGTTGTTGCGACAGCCGCCGGATCGTGCTGAATTTTGACGCCGATCGCGCCGGAGTCCGCGCTGCTCAGCGTGCGATTGGTGAGGTTGAACTGCAGGCTCTGCAGGGGCAGATCGAGCTGAGGGTCCTGCACTTGCCATCCGGTAAGGACCCCGATGAATTCCTACAGGAACGAAGTTCTGCCGATTACCTGGCCCTGCAGGAACAGGCTCCACTCTGGCTGGACTGGCAGATCGACCAGGTTCTTGAAGGCAAGGATCTTGGCCGTGCAGATCAGTTTCAGCAGGCGATCCAGGGCTTGGTGGAATTGCTGGGCAAGCTGCCCCAATCGGCGCTGCGCAGTCACTACCTCCAACAGGTTGCCGAGCGTCTCTCTGGCGGTCAGGCCCGTATGGCCTTGCAGCTGGAAGAGGATTTGCGCCAGCAGGTCAAGGGCCAGCGCTGGCATGGTCGCTCCAGTCGCCATGAGCAGCCTTCCGATGTGGGGGTGCGTGAACGCGCTGAAGCCGAACTCCTGAGGCTTTATCTCCACGTGCCGAGTCTTCGAGCCGAGATTCGCCAGGAGCTGCGCCAGCGAGAGCTCGAGGATTTTGGCCTCCCCCATCACCGCAAGCTCTGGGCTCAGATCAGCTCCTTGGAAGAGGACAACCTCGGTCTGGGTCTGCTTGAGACCATTAGTCGAGGCAGTGATTCAGGGGAAAGTCTTTCGGAATTGGATCTGCCCAGGCTGCTGGGTGATTCCCTTCTGATTGACGATGCACCGCTGTTGCAGCGTTTGACCCCGTTACTGGAGCCGACGGAATTGCAACAGCTCTCCCTAGCCAACCCGAGTGATCAACTGCGCGGCACCACTGCCAGCCTCGAACGTCACCGGGTGCTGCGACGCTGCCGCCATCTCTTGGAGGCCTGGGGTTCTCAGCGCTTGCAGAGCCTGGAACAGTGCATCGCCATGCTGCTGGAAAGCGATCGCAATAGCGGCGGACCTGATGAAGACGGTGAGACCCGCATTGAAGCCTTGTTCCAGCAGTTGAATGCTGATGCCCTGCGTTTTCAAGAGCTTTATTACGCCGAGCGTAAGTACCTACAAGAACTGGATCAACGACGTTGTCGAGACGTCGCCTGAGTTCACCTCTAGCCAGATTCAGGGGTCGCGCGCCTGCGCAAGACTCCTTAAAATCTCGACAAGCTTCTTAATGGTCGATGCTGCTCGGGGTTGCAATTGATGTGGTCTCCACCCTGTTTGGTTTGCCCCTGCGTCAGATCGGCCTTGCTGTGAGCTTTGGCCCAGCGTTGTTTCAGCCCATTAGTTGATTCAGTCGTCCTCTTCCAGGAGTAGCTGTTGAAAAGCTGTATAGAGGGCGTCATCGTCATCAACCTTTTTTGATGACTTGCCTTTTGAACTTTTGCTTTGTTGTTGTAGTTGCGAACTGAGCTGAGGATCGGTGATGACAGGGCGATCTCTCTCAAGGCTTTTGAGTCGTTCCAAAAGGTGATCAGGCACAGTGCCATCAGGACTGACCTGCATCAGTTGACGGAACAACTCCTGTGGGTCCTCTTCAGTCTCGACGCGATGTTTGCGCTCCGGCTTCGGGTCCGCTTTGGCAGCAGGGGGTTGGATGGGTTGAGGTAGCTCGCGTCCGAGTTGCTTGAGGCGCTCGAGGCTGTGCGAATCAAAACTCATCCTTTAAAGCTGGTATCTGGTCAGGAACAGCCAAGGCTGTCCCGCGTCTCCCGGCCGGTGACCGAGTTGGTGCCTTCGGCCGCTGCGCACAGGGTATTTAGGACATCGCCACGTAAAGGCACATTGGTGAAGTCAGCACCGGTGATTGTCACGTTGCGGAAACGTGTGTTGAAGGCAAAGGCGTCTTCCAGCACTGCGTTGGTCAAGTTGGTGCCATCAAAGACAGCCGAATCCAGAGTGGCTTCACGTAGATCCGTGTCGCTGAGATCGGCGTCCTGCAATTTGGCACCAAAGAGACTGGCGGCTCGTAAATCACTGCCCGAAAGATTGGCATCGCGCAGGTTGGTGAGATTAAACGTCACCCCGCGAAGATCGCGCTTGGAGAAGTCCGCATCGATTAGGACTTGCTTCGCGTAGTCCATGGCGGCCTCCACACGTGGGGGCTGCAGGAGGAGAAGCGGGAGCAGGAACAGCAGACATGCCAACGGCGCCAGTAGGCGGGTGCGAGTCACAGCGATCAGGCCGCTCGGCCTCTACTGCTTAAACCATAGGGCTGTCATCGAGGTGCAGTGGGCCGGCTGATGCGGCTCGATCAGATCGGCCTCGGTCCTGAATTGACCGTTGAATGAGAATTCAACGTTTTGCCAACTGCCGTTATCAACGAGAACTTGAGTGCATCTGTGAGTGGATCATCAACATCACATCGGACAGCTGCTGGCGCTCCCTCCTGATCACCAGTGTTGCCTTGGGCTTTAGTGGTGAGATGAAATCTCGTTCGCCTGATCGCACTGGACCCAGCATTTGCTTGATCACCTCTAGAGGCTTTCGCTGCCTATCGCGCACATCCCGTTTCAGCCTTCGGAATAGACGCAGTATCCACGGCACCTCCATATAAATAAGCAGCGATGAAGGGTGCTCCTGAAGGACGGCCTGCATCCCGTAGGCCCCCTCCAGCAAAACCAGCTGATAGTTCTTTTCAATCGGTCGACAGCTGCTTGAGCGGCTGACCATGTCGTATGAACGCAGCTGCTTGAGCTCATTTCTGCGGGCTGCTGTCAGCTCGTTGATCAGCAGTCGGCTGTCGATCGCTTCAGGAGTGTCATGTCCATAGCGTCCAACTGGTTGCCAGCCGGTGCGGTAGTAGTCATCGCAGGCCAGCACCAGGGTGTTAATGCCGGCTGGCTTTAACGCTGCGGCGAGCTGTTGACAGAAGCTCGTCTTGCCTGAAGCCGAGGGGCCCCCCACGCAAATCAGTGGCAATGGCTTCTCTCTCACGGCGAAGACGACTGATCAAGCCCCACGCTGCTGCCGGACTTCAGTTGATTCAAGGTGGGACATGTGGTCTTTCCCTCTCTTATGGGTCAACGACAGCTGCGTGAACGGTGGGGGAGCGAATGAGCTTTTCCCGCCATACCGCACGCAAGCGATTTGGTCAGCACTGGCTTACGGATGGAACTGTGCTTGAGCGCATTGTCGCGGCGGCAGAGCTCAGCTCATCGGACTGTGTGCTGGAGGTGGGACCAGGACGCGGAGCGCTGACCGAACGACTGTTGGACTCCCCGGCCTCGCATATCCACGCCGTGGAGCTGGATCGAGATCTGGTGGAGGGTCTGCAGCAGCGCTTCGGCGCTGATCCGCGATTCAGCTTGCAAAGCGGCGATGTGTTGGACCTTCCTGCGCTCGGTGATCCCCATCGCCTCCCTACGAAGGTGGTGGCCAACATTCCCTACAACATCACAGGACCACTGCTCGAGCGACTAGTTGGACGGTTGGACTGTCCGGTTGAGCCTCCCTATCAGCGCCTCGTCCTTCTGGTGCAGCAGGAGGTGGCTCAGCGCATTAGTGCCTCGCCTGGCCACAGCAGTTTCAGCGCCTTGAGTGTCCGCATGCAGCTTTTGGCACGCTGCAGAAGCGTCTGCCCCGTTCCGCCGCGCTGCTTCAAGCCACCACCGAAAGTGCAGTCGGAAGTAATTGCCCTGGATCCACTTCCCGCAGCTGGGCGGCTCGACCTCCGACTGGCGAAGTCGGTGGAAAAGCTCTTGCGCCAGGCCTTTCAGGCCCGACGGAAGATGCTGCGCAACACATTGGCTCCGCTGGCTCCTGGCAGCGGTCTGGACAGCTGGCTTGCGACGGCTTCTGTTGACCCGCAACAGCGTCCCCAGGAAGTCAGCCCCCAGCAATGGGTAGCGTTGGCGGCTGGTCTGAACCCGGATCCGTGAGTTCTCTCAGCCTCAGCGCTCCGGCCAAGCTCAATCTCCATCTAGAGGTTCTCGGCCTGCGAAGCGATGGCTTTCACGAGCTGGCCATGGTCATGCAGACCATCGATCTCGCTGATGAGCTGACAGCTACGCCAGCGCCATCAGGACAGCTTTTCTTGAGTTGCAGTGAGTCTTCCCTGCCTGTAGATGCCAGCAATCTGGTTCTCCAAGCCGCCGAACTGTTACGCGCCGAAGTCTCACGGCCACAACTCTCAGCTTCTCTACATCTGCACAAGCGCATTCCAATCGGTGCCGGATTGGCTGGCGGCTCCAGTGACGGTGCCACTGCCCTTCTGCTGCTTAATCGCTTCTGGCAGCTTGGTCTTCCCGCCTCTTCCCTGCAGCGGCTGGCAACACAGCTGGGCTCCGATGTGGCCTTCTGCCTGGCGGGAGGTAGCCAGCTCTGTTTCGGTCGAGGGGAATTGCTCGAACCCCTACCTCAAACACCTGAGATGGGCGTCTTATTGATCAAGGATCCATCGGTCAGTGTCAGCACTCCTTGGGCTTACGGACGATGCAAGGTGCTCCGCTCAGAGCACTACCTCGAAGGTGAGCTCGCGTTCGAGGAGCGCCGTGAGTCGTTGCGTCAGGGCGCATTACTGGAGTGGTTCCGATCGGCTGAGCAATCGAAAGCACCACCGCCTCTTCGAAATGACCTCCAGAGCGTGGTGGCCCCTGAAGTTGAAAGCGTGAGGGTGGGTCTGACCTTGCTGTCGCGAGCTGGATCACCCCTTGTGGTGGCCATGAGCGGTTCAGGCCCAAGTCTCTTCGCGCTCTATCCCTCTAGCGCTGAGGCGGCTGCCGCTGCCTCAGCGCTGACTCCCGCCCTTGCCGACAATGGCTTTGAGCATTGGGTTTGTTGTTTCACCCCCGCACGCCATGGCTGAATCTCAAGCTGAAATCGCAACCACGACTGCGGCCAAGGGACCGATGAGTTACCTCAGTGGCAGCCTCACCAGTGGTGGCTTCTGTGCCGTGGCAGTGGTGATCACCCTCAAGTTGGTTGCCTACTACTCCGCTCACCCACCGCATTACAGCCAGCGCTTCGCTCAGTCCATTGCGACGGCGCTCAAGACCCTGATCATCGGAAGTGGCTGTGTCGCAACTTTCAGCTTTGGCCTGGTGTCGATCGGTCTGATGTTGTTGTTTCTCCAGTCCATCTTCCAGAACGACGCCAAACCAACTGCCTAGGCTGGATTAACTGCTCGTTTGCCATGACTCCCCACGATCTGGGGTTGCTGGCCCTGCTGCTCTCACCTGGCCTGCTGTTGTCGGTGTTGCTGCTCACCACCTTTGCTGCCGGCGGCTGAGGCCCTTTTACCTGCCCGTCACTGATAAGTTGGCCTCTTGCCGGTTTGCGCCGGTAAGCAGCCTGCGCCTGACTCCGTGGCCGAAACCCTCCTGTTTAACGCTCTGCGTGAAGCCATCGATGAAGAGATGGCACGAGACCCACATGTGTGTGTGATGGGCGAGGACGTCGGCCAGTACGGCGGTTCCTACAAGGTCACCAAAGACCTTTACGAGAAATATGGCGAGCTGCGGGTGCTGGACACTCCCATCGCTGAGAACAGCTTCACCGGCATGGCAGTCGGGGCAGCGATGACGGGACTGCGGCCGATCGTCGAAGGCATGAATATGGGCTTTCTGCTTCTGGCCTTCAACCAGATCTCCAACAACATGGGAATGCTGCGCTACACCAGCGGCGGCAATTTCACCATCCCCACTGTGGTGCGAGGACCCGGTGGTGTGGGTAGGCAGCTGGGTGCAGAGCACAGCCAGCGCCTTGAGGCTTATTTCCATGCTGTGCCCGGCATCAAGATCGTTGCCTGCAGTACTCCCACCAATGCCAAGGGCCTGATGAAGGCCGCCATACGCGATAACAACCCAGTGCTCTTCTTTGAGCATGTTCTGCTTTACAACCTCAGTGAGGAGCTGCCCCAGGGCGATTACACCTTTGCCCTCGACAAAGCTGAATTGGTGCGAGAGGGCAAGGACATCACCCTGCTGACCTACTCGCGGATGCGCCACCATTGCCTTGCTGCGGTTAAGCAATTGGAGGAGCAGGGCTATGACCCAGAGCTGATTGACCTGATCAGTCTTAAGCCCTTTGACATTGATGCAATCAAGCGCTCGATTGCCAAAACACACCGGGTTGTCATCGTGGAGGAGTGCATGAAGACCGGTGGCATCGGTGCTGAGTTGATTGCTTTGATCACCGAGCACTGCTTTGACGAGCTGGATGCACCGCCCGTGCGTCTCTCAAGCCAAGACATACCGACTCCGTACAACGGCAAGCTCGAGAACCTCACGATTATTCAGCCCCACCAGATCGTTGAATCCGTTCAACAGCTGGTGCAGCGATGACCCGTCCTCAAGGCTGGTTAGCGCTGATCCTTGCGTTGGCCATTGGCAGCCTGCTGGTGCTGCGTTCGCTGCCCCTTTCCCTGGGTCTCGATCTGCGCGGCGGTAGTCAGCTGACTCTGCTAGTTGAGCCTGCGGGCAGGATCACCAAGGTGGAGAGCAAACAGCTCGAAGCCGTTAAGGAAGTTTTGGAACGCCGTGTTAACGGCCTTGGTGTTTCCGAAGCGACCGTAACCACCTCCGGTACCGACCGCGTCGTGGTTCAGCTTCCCGGTGTGCAGGATCCTCGCCGTGCAGCTGAGGTGCTCGGTACCACAGCAATGCTCGAGTTCAGGGCCCAGAAACCCGATACTCGTGAAAAGTTGGTTGGTTTGCAGCGGCTGAAGAATCTTGTGACTTCTCGGCTCGATCAGATCGAAGGCCGTGATCAGCCGAAGGAAGGACAAGAACCTATTGATTACAGCGGCCCTCTTGATGAAACCCTCAATCAGGCAGGCCTGAGCCTGCCGCCTGGCGCCACTGAGACAGAGCAACTACAAGCCCTATTGAATGAAACGGAATCCCGGATCGCTCCACTGTTTGACGAGCCTGCTTTCACCGGCACAAACCTGGTGGATGCAGGACGTCAGCAGCAGCCGGGCAGCTCCAGCTGGGAGGTGACGCTGCGTTTTGACAGGGAAGGTGGGGAGAAATTCGCTGCCCTCACCCAGTCCATCGCTGGTACTGACCGCCTGCTGGGTATCACCCTTGATGGTCGCTCCATTAGTGAGGCCAGCGTTGGTCCTCAGTTCGCTACGGCTGGCATTACTGGAGGAGCGGCCACCATTACAGGTCGGTTCACTGCTGAAGAAGCCCGTGATCTTGAAGTGCAGCTGCGCGGTGGTGCCTTGCCACTGCCGGTAGAGATTATTGAGAACCGATCAGTAGGTCCCACCCTTGGTGCGGCCAATATTCGCAACAGCCTCATCGCTGCCGGCTCCGGCACCGCTTTGGTGGGCATCTTTATGGTCATCATTTACCGCCTGCCTGGTGCAGTGGCAGTGGTGGCGTTGCTGCTCTACACCCTTTTCAACCTGGCGCTTTACGCGTTGGTGCCTGTGACCTTGACCCTGCCGGGCATTGCCGGGTTCATTCTTTCTGTTGGCATGGCCGTCGATGCCAACATCCTGATTTTTGAGCGCAGTAAGGAAGAACTCCGCGATGGCAACACTCTGTTCCGCTCAGTCGACATGGGATTCTCGCGGGCGTTCTCCTCAATTTTTGATGGACACCTGACCACTCTGATCAGCTGTGCTGCCCTTGGCTGGTTGGGCAGCGGTTTAGTGCGCGGCTTTGCCGTCACACTCGCCATCGGTGTGATGCTGAGTCTGTTTACAGCCCTGACCTGTACTCGCACACTGCTCCGCCTGGTCTTGAGCTATCCGGCCCTGCGCCGCCCCAATCTGTTTCTTGCCGCTACCTCGCAACCATGACCTCTTCCAGCGGCGCGATCTTGCGTGAGCCGCGGCTGCGCATTACCCGTCATCGGCGTCTCTGTCTGAGCATCACTGCGGTGATGCTGGTTCTCAGCATCTTGGGCATCGTCCTGTGCTGGATATCTCCCATTGGGGCTCCGCTTAAACCCGGTCTTGATTTCACCGGTGGCACTGCCATTCAAGTGGAACGCATCTGCGGCGAACAGTGCGGTGCGCTCACCGTTCAGCAGGTTCAGGATGTACTGCCGAACCCTGCGGTGGTTCAGCTGCTCGACGGTGGCAAGGCCATCAGCCTCCGCAGCACCACTTTGAGCCCAGCTGATAGTGGGGCCATCGTCGATGCTCTTGAAACTGCCGTGGGCCCTTTGGCCCTTAGCGATACCCAGATCACCACCATTGGACCGGTGCTGGGTAAGCAGTTGCTGAGTAGCAGCATTTTGGCCCTGAGCGTGAGCTTCATTGGTGTGGCGCTCTACATCACAGCCCGCTACGCACGCCTTTACGCCGTGCTTGCCCTGCTTGCCCTACTTCATGACGTCGTGATCACGGCTGGGCTTTTTGCCTGGCTGGGTCTTCTTGCCGGAGTTGAGGTCAACAGTTTGTTTGCAGTGGCTCTACTGACCCTGGCGGGCTATTCGGTCAATGACACGGTGGTGGTCTTTGATCGGATTCGGGAGCAACAGCGGGTCCTGCCTGATTTGGCCGTGGACGATCAGGTGGATCGAGCTGTGGATGGCACTTTGACCCGTTCGATCTACACCAGCCTCAGTACAGAGATCCCGATCTTGGCGCTCATGTTGTTCGGCGGTGACAGCCTGCACTGGTTCGCCCTGGCTCTTTTTGTCGGTATTGCTGTCGGTGCCTGGTCCAGTGTTGCTGTTGTGCCTCCTCTGCTGCCTCTCTTCGGCGGTCGTCTACCGCAGCGCGGTGGACCGTCAGGGGCTGTGGCGTGAGGATTCCTTCTGCGCTGTTCTGGGTTTTGCTTGTTTTGGCCCTGTTTGAACTGCGCAGCGAGATTTTGCTGTTGATCCAGAACTTCACCTGGACGGGGCTGTTTTATGCCATTGGGCATCACAAACTTGCGAGCATGATTGTGCTGCTCAGCCCCTGGTGGCTGTTTGCTGCTGGTCGTTCGCCCCGCTCCGGTCATTTCTGACCTTCTGCTGCATCGATGTCACCGATCCTGGCGGTCGTGCTGCTTGCTCTGGCACCCCCCATTCCTCCCCCAGCTGCAGATCCACCACCCTCCGGGCGAAGTCTCGAGCTGATCGAGGAATTGCGTACTTTGCATCACAAGGGTTCTGCCACCACCGGTGAGCGCGATTTGCTGAAAGCCCACCATGAGCTGCTGGGATTGTTTTGGAGCTCGATTGCTGATGATGGGCAAGCGAATCTTCCAGAGGTGACACTCTTGGGAGCCGGTGAACGTTTCACCGCCTGTGGTCGTGCACCTGCCAGTAATGCGTATTGCCCTGAATCAGCTGAACTAGGGATTGATCATCGCGGCCTGCTGCGTCGGCTGCGGCTCCAGTCCAGCCCCAGCCCGGAGCTCAGTGCCCTTACGGTCCTTGCTCATGAGTGGGGACATCACATCAATCAGGCCATCTCCCAGGGTCCCTATGAGGGGAGGGAGGAAGATGCAGCCGATTGGCGCGCGGGCCGATATCTGGGCTGGTTGATTGATCAGCAGGTGCTGCCGGTTGAGGACTACACCGAGGCGGCGAATATCCTGTTCAGGATCGGCGATTACCACCAGCTTTCCCCCCACGGCTATCCGCTCAATCGCTTTCGTGCCTTCATTAAGGGTGTCCGCAGTGAGTTGCCTGTTGGGTCGCAAGTTGGGCCTTGGACGATGGACACAGAGGAAACCTTCTCTCAAGTGGTGAAGCAGAACCGCAGTCAACCCTGGGTTGACAGCACCTTGAAGGTTTATCGCTTTGAGATTGAACGGGGCAGTCAGATTGCAGGGAACTTCCTGAAGGTCGCTCTGGGTGTGTTCAACTGCGGTTTCGGCTCAGGGCGTGCCTGCGCGGGATCCTTGGCCTCCCAGGGACAGGCGAAACCAGATGGATGGTTCAGGCTGCGCACCATGCGCTTGAACTGCCATACCGGTTTTTTTGACATCGAAGGGGACGGAATCGCTCGTCAGCGCATCAGTCGCGACCGCAAGGGTCAGGCCCAGCGCATTGCCAAGCGCATCTGCGCGCCCACGCCTGAACCTTCTGCATTGGACGTTCAGGAGTTCAATCCTCTTCCTTGACCACAGGAGCCGTCCAGCTGATGGCAGAGAGGTAGCCGCGACCGCCGGGCTGGAGAGCCTGAAAGCGGCTGCCATTGGTATCCGGTTGCTGCAGGTCGTTCACCCTTTCCCAGATGGCTCCGCCATCGTCAATTCGATAAAGGGCGCCACTGGCTGTTATCTCAACGGGCGTAAAGGCGTAGGAGCCATCACGGGTGCCGATACGGATCACCCCGTCAGGCTTCTCGGTGATGCGGCAGCCGCTGCTGCGGATCAGTTCAGTCCCGACACTGAAACCGTTGTCGTCGAAGAGAAAGCAACGCTGACCGCTGAGCTTGAGGAACACCTGGGCTGATGCGGGCAGGCTGGCGCAAGCCAACAGCAGGCTGATCGGCAGCAGGCGTGGCATCGCGAAATCAAAAATTAGCCACAGTTTGCCTGACTTTTAGCTGTTCTCACCGTCCACGGTGCAGGGGCCGCTTTCGTCCCTGATCGCGGTTGTCGCGTTGGGCTGGTAATGCCAGCTGAGCAACAGCCCAGTCAGCGGCTAGGGCGGCCAACAGCGAGTCGCGTGAACCAAAGATGCGAAGCAAGTCTGTTATTGCGAATTGATCGCAACGTATGCCAGGACCGGCTCTTGATGCAAGTGATTCGCAACAGCAATTCAGTTTTTGGGCTTGTCCCGAAGGGAAGTTGAACCAGGCCCGTTGCTGCTCCGCCCCGATCGCACACTTCCCTCATACCCCTACCCCTTGATGCCGTGGCCTGGCTCCTCTTCCCGTTCAAGCCGAACATCTATGCACGTCTGGGCCGTTCATACAGGCAGGATCAGCCCGACGTGAAGCGCATCGCCCGATTGCGGGCCTATGGCATGTCACAAATACAGATCGCTCGTCGTCTGGGGCTTAAGCCTGAGGAGGTCAGTAAGGCGGTCGGTCAGTTCTACGCCTAAATCAACTCAAAAAAAATCGCCCCCCGCCGGAGACGATCAACGCGTTCTTCTTTTTAAACCTAGCCATCAGAAAATCGTTGTCATCCCAATCGGCATTCAACTTTGCTGCTGCAAGGTCCAGCGGTCCATGATTTCTTTGACAAACACCTCCTGCAGCAGCACCTGCAGCACCACCACAAACGGCAATGCCAGTAAGACACCAGGCAGGCCCAGCAGAGCACCCAGGCTGAGCTGAGCCATCAGTGCCACGGTGGGCAGCAGATTCACGGTTCGAGACAGCAAGAGAGGGGTCAATACGAAGGCTTCCAGGTTCTGCAACACCAGACGCAGGATCAATACTTTCAAAGCCAACAGGGGGGACACCACCAGGGCGAGGGCGGTGGGAAGCAATGTCGCTACGGAGGGTCCGATGGTCGGCACAAAGGTCAACAGCCCGCAGATGAGGCCGCTGAGCAGAGCAAGGGGCACCTGAAGCCAAACCAGGCCAGCCCAGGTGAGCAGAAAAACAGTGACGGCTGAGAGCGTCATTCCCGCGAGCCAGCCACCAAGGGCTTCTCGGCTCTCTTTCAGCAGCTTGCGGCTGTGCTGCCGATAGAAATTAGGCGTGGCTGCAATCAGCAGATTGTTGTGGCTGGTTGGATCCAGGCACAGCAGCAGGGCCAGCAGGGCCATCAGCAGCAGCTGAATCGAGGTGTTGGCAGCACCTCCGGCAAGGCCTAGTAGTTGACCACTTAACGGTTGCATTGCCGAAAGCAGGCTGCCTGAGGCCAGGCCCTGTGCCAGTTGCTCTAGGCCTCTCACCTCTCCGAGCACCGCAGCCACTCGCTGGAGTAGCTGCGGCAACAATTCATTGAGGGTCTGAATCTGCTCCAACAGCTCAGGTAGCAGCAGAGTGCCCAGCACCCAGGCGAGCAGAAGCAGTGCCAGCACCACCAGTCCTAGGGCCTGAGGTCGTTGCAGCTGAAACCGCTTCAGCAGCATTTGAACAGGGACATCCAGGGCTACGGCGAGAACCACAGCACCGAACAGCACCAGCAGCACCCAGCGCAGCTCCCAGGCGAGAAGGCCAAGCAGTACAAGTGCCAGGCTGCCGAGCACCGCTGGCCAGCTCAGCACACTGTGCGATTTCACTGCAGAAACCTCCGCGGCTGATGCCATGGATCCATCAGATCGCGAATCACAAATTCGCGGATCAAAACCTGTAAGCAGACCGCCAACGGCAACGCCAGGAGCAGACCAACGGGACCAAAGATCACAGTGAAAATGACCTGTGCAGTCAGTGTCAGGCCAGGGAGCAGCCGAACCTGGTGATGCATCACCGAAGGAGTAATCAGATAGCTCTCAGCGTTCTGAATGACGATGTAGAGAGCAAGAACGGCTAGCGCTTTCCAGGGAGCATCCAGAAGGGCGACAGACATCGGAAAGATCGTGCTCAATGTCGGTCCCACATTGGGGATCACATTCAGCATTCCTGCCAGCAGAGCATTGGCAGTGCTCAGTTCAACTCCCAGCATGTTGAGGCCGATGAAGGCCAGCACCGCCACACAGAGTGAGCTGATCAACACACCAACCATCCAACTGCTGAGGGCCTCGGCACAGCGATCAATGACTTCACCCAGCCGGCGCCGCAGGAACGAAGGGGCTAGCTGGATGGCCACATGGCGATACTCACGGGGCTGAACGCTGAGCATCAGCGCCACAGCAATGACAAATAGAAGCTGCAGGACCCCGACCCCAAGGTTCCCGGCTAGCTCAAGCAGCTTGCCGATGCCGTTTCCCAGTCCCCAGCTTCTCGGATCATTGAACAATCCAGACCATGCCTCAGCTTGGACGCCCTGACCATGCAAAAGGCCGCTGAGCTGGCTGAGTAGCTGGCCCGACAGGTTGCTCAATGCAGCTGCTGCCTTAGGAAGTTGGCGCAATAGTTGCTCGAACTGGTCAACAAACGGTGGAACCAGGGTCGTGATGATCACCAGGGTGGTGATCATCACGAGAACTAAAGCCAGCACCAGGGCCTGCCACCGCTGCCAGCGAAGACTTTGCTTCAACCAACCCACCAGTGTGCAGAACGCGACGGAAAGCACGATCGAGCCAAATAGGCCGATCAGTACCTCCCTTAGATCCCACAGCAACACAACAGCCGCTAAAAGTGCGGCAAAGCCACACCAACGACCGAAGCTCATCGGTTGTTTGTTGTGATCAGCTTTCGCTGAATCCAAGCTCGTGGCTCGCGGCGTAACGCTCAGCAAAGCGCATGAAACGCTCGAAGTCAGCCTCGCTCTTCCACGTGTAGGTGGCCTCAAGTGCGCTGGCCACTCCATTGACGAAGCGGGCGTTGACGTTACGGGTGGTCAGCTCTCCTTCCTCATCGACCATGAACATCCCGGTGATGTCACCCATGGTTTCAGGGGCCAGTGCGTTGGGTTGTTCGAACACAAAACTGGCTTGACCGGTCATTCCGTCACGGGAGCGTGTCATGCGGATGTCCGGCACCACGGGCTCATCCACACCACGGAAGAACTGAATCGCAGCGCCCATGCCAAGCCAATAAAAAAATGAGCTTACGCAGATTTCAAAGCCATCAGCTGTTCAGCCACCTGATTAGGCGCAAGACCGGAGACCTCGATTGTCGCCAGTGGCGGTGCTCGTCGGCTCAGTTCATGGTCGTAGCAGCGGTCGTAGTACTCGAGGATGACCTTGCAGGCTCCTGCTAGATCACCGTTTTTGATGCACGTGGTGGCCTCCAGGGTCCGTTGCGGCCCCAATCGCCGTTGCAGCCGTTCGGTGGCGTCCAGCAGCCCTCCAATGTCCTGAGGTCCATACACATCCACCAGGGCTGCCACCCGTTCTTCTGTTGGCCGTTGCAACACCACCACTGGTGCCTGCTGCATCTGCTTGAAGAGAGCTTGGGGCAACCTGCAGCGACCGATCTGGGCGCTTTCGGCTTCCACCCAGATCGGCGCCGCGCACCCTCGTTGCTGCTCAAGCGCCATGGCCAGGCGATTTTCAAACTGCTCACTGCTTGGCTGGGGCTGCTGGCCCAGACCACCAAAGCTGCTGCCGCGATGATTCGCTAAGCCTTCGAGATCGACCATTGCTCCTCCTGCCTCGGCTAAGGCGATCAGCACATCGGTCTTGCCACAGCCAGTACCACCACCCAGAAGCCTGATCGGCCAGCTCTGCTCAAAGCGTCCCAGCACCCAGCGGCGGAAGTACTTGTAGCCACCCTTCAACAACAACACCTCTAGATCAAGCGTCTCTGCTAGCCAGGCAACGCTTGCGCTGCGCATTCCACCTCGCCAGCAGTGCAACCGGAGTTCTCCCTGACTGGTGGAGCTGAGATCCAGCAGCTGCTGTCCCATCTGAGCGAGCCGCGGCCCGACCAGCTCCAGGCCGCGCTGAACCGAAGGCTGTCGACCCAACTTTTTATAGAGCGTTCCCACTTCGGCCCGCTCCTCATCACTGAAGAGAGGCAGGTTCACCGACCCCGGGATTCGCCCCTGGGCATGCTCGCTCGGGCTCCTGACATCAACAACGGTTCCCTTGGCTTGCAGAAACTCTTCAGTCGTCAGGTTGGTTGCCATGACGTGGTGAGCAGGGCCGCTGCAATACTGGCTGCCGGCCTGTTAAGCCATGTCTTCCGGTCTGCATCCATCAGCATCTTCAGCCAAACCTGCTGGCGATGGCCTTTCAGCAGTGGAGCAGTTGCAGCGCTTCCTCAAGGGCAACCCCCGCTCAAGGCAGCGACTTTGGCTGCAGCTTCAAAGCTTGGGATCCGAGCTTTATCAACCGATCTGGGAGCATCTTGAGCAACTGGATCGCTTGCCAACTGACTGGGCAACCGGTTCGCTCCTCCGCCTACTGGCGGTTGATCCTGATCAGCTGCTGAAGCTGCAACAGACCTATTCCGACGGTTGGCTGATCGCGCCATCGGCTGAGCACACGACCTACTGCGAACTGCAGTTGGCTCTGCTAGTTGGGGATTTGCAAGAGGCTGACCGGCTCACCAGCGTTCAGCTGCGGCGCCTGGCCGGATCGGCTGCAGAAGATCGCGGATACGTGTATTTCAGTGAAGTGCCAGCCATGCCTGAAGCCGATCTGAGCTTCATCGATGCAGCTTGGTGGTTCTACAGCAACGGTCGCTTCAGCTTCCGCGTGCAACGGCAGTTGCTTGAACGACTGGGTTGGCGCTGGGAGGAGCTCTGGCCTCGTATTGGCTGGAAGCAGGACGGTGTATGGACCCGCTACCCCGGAGCATTCACCTGGAGTCATGACGCCCCTGATGGCCACATGCCACTGGTCAATCAACTTCGTGGTGTTCGTCTGATGGATGCTTTGCTGCGCCACCCAGCCATCGACCGGGTCTGCTCAACTCCATAAGATTGAGTTCAGGTTGCAGGGTTTTGGATGGTGACCTGTATGGCTCGCGCACTCCGCAGCCGATGGTGTGAATTCATCACCCCCTCCACCTTGCAGTTGCAGCCGTTGCTTGAGCTGTTGCTCGAACCAGTTCATCCCAGCGAGCGGGATCTACTGATGCTTGGCCTGCAGGAGGCCCTCGTGAATGCCGTGCGTCATGGCAATCAGGCCGATCCTTCTAAATGCCTGAGGATTCGACGCATCCAGTCGCCACAATGGATTATTTGGCAAGTTCAGGATGAGGGGCCTGGTCTGATGCCTCATCTTCGTCGCTCCACCTTGCCCGAGAGTCCAGAGGTTCTCTGCGGAAGAGGCCTCTTCTTGATGCACCAATGCTTTGACGATGTGCGATGGAGCCGGCGAGGTAACCGCGTTCAGGTGGCCAAGCGTCGTTAGTCCAATGCCTTACTTAGAGCGTGGGCAACCGGGATCGCGTTGCTCGCGACGAAGCCAGCGTTGGGCACTCTGCAGCAGCGCCAGCACATCCTCATCGCTACTAGGACCTTGGAGTAGAAGCTGATGTAAAGCAGCGGCGAGCTGCTCAGCTGCGCGACGATGACGATCACCTTTGAGACGGTGCCAGTCCCGATCTCCAATGCTCAGGGCGTTATGCAGATCCCGTGCTAGCTGCTGGACTGTTGCTGAAGCTTGCTCCATCACCTGGTGGGGGCAATGATCATTTTGGACATCAGTGCACTCAATGGAACCCAGGCAAGGCCTGCGCTGGATGCACCAGCTTTCGATGCTGTTGAGCTTGGCGAAGACGAAAGTCCGCGATCAAAACCATCCAACTTTGGAACAAAGACGCCTCGCGCAACGCCAGCGAATGCTGTTGGCACTTCTTGCTGATGCTGAACTAGATCTTCCTGGCTTAGAACCCCGGTTCTGGACCGTATTGCGCTGGGGTGGAGCTGGTTTTCTAGCGGCCCAAGCCCTGCATCACCTCGTCTCGCGGTGAGAGGGAGGGCTCCAGTTGCTGAGCACTGCGGATCAGATCGTCCTGCAACTTCAGCTGTTCGCCTCGCTCCACATCGAGAACCGTATGGAGAAGGTGCAGCGGGCCACGCTTCCAAGCGTTTTTTAGTGAACGACGCAAGCGATCCTCTGCGAGAACGAGCCTGTCAGCAGCATCACGGGGGCTTTCGCCAGGCTCCAGCTCACCGCGTAGACAAACTCCGAAGCCGTAAGCCTCGATCGTTGGGCGGCCACCAAAGAGCACTGTCTGAAAGGTCCAGCCTTCAAGCCATCGCACCCGAAACGGGTTAGTCATCAACGGCCTCCTAGACAGACCCATTGGAGCGGATTTCTTGCCTCATCACAACTTTCTTCCAGTTTGTGTTTCGGTTTGAATATGTACTGCACATCACTTTTTATCTCTAGGTTTGCGTCCACTCCATACTCTCGTCATGAAATAAGAACTGGCTGAAAGCTCTTCAAACCCGGCATTGCTGAGTCGTTGATTGATGTCATCGCTGATGTAATCGCGGTAATAAGGCTCGTGAAATACGCGCCTGAAGTTTTCCATCACGGGGCTGAATTCAGGGCTGTCCTGAAGTTGCACGGAATCGGCAAGAACGAGGACCCCACCGGGTTCAAGGACGCGCCAGGCTTCATTAAGCACCTGTTGCCGTGCTTCGCCGGGTAGTTCATGCAGAAGGAACACACAGGTGACTGCCTGCATGCTGCTGTTTGCGAAGGGCAGAGCTTCGCCATTTCCCTGCACGAGTTGAGGTAGTTCTCCGGGGAGTTCTGAAAGCCAGCGGTTGGCCTGCCGCAGATAGGCCGTGGACAGATCAAGACCCACCAGCTGGGCATTCGGTAGAGCTCCGCGAAGCTGGCGCAGGGTGCGGCCGGTTCCTGTGGCTACATCGAGGATGCGGGGGTGCGCCGCCTGTGAGGGGTTGCTCTGCAGTCCCTTAAGCAATGGCGCTATCACCCGGCGGCGCATGGCATCAGCCGTACCGTTGAAAAGGATCTCCACTTGCAGGTCATAGAGCTCGGCTGAGCGATCGCTCAAGTAACCATCGGTCTGATGGTGGAAGTTCTGGAGGTAGTAATCGGGGTAAGCCTTGGGATTGATGTCATTGGGCAGGTCCCTGACATCTCGGCGGCTGCGCCGCTGCCAGATCGCTGGCAGATCCAGCCACACCAGTGGGTAGCGGGTGACCCAGTCCAGCCAAGGGGCATCGAAGAGCAGTGAGGTGCTGTAGAGATGCTCCTGAGCTTCTTTCCAGTCAAGCTCCAGCAGGGCATCCATGCTCTGCCGCAGTGAGCCCAGCATCTCCGGCGGCACAGCGACTGTTCTTGCGCTGGCATCGGGAGCGACCAGCTCCATTAAGCGAGTGCTCACTTCCTTGTGGGCCAGACCCAAAAGGCTCTTGCCCTGCTGCAGTGTCTGGTAAGCCAGCTTGGTCACAGGGTCGCTCACGTCAGTGCTGGCGGAAGGCCTTCTATTCCAGCGGATCAGCAGCGAAATTGCGTTGGTGTTGCCAGCGACCTGTGCACCGGCTTTACAACTGGCCTAGTCGCCAATGCTCCATGACTGAGCACGATTCAGATCGTGTTCATCCCCTTGCCCAGGCCTGGGCCCGCCAACATCAAGGCGAGGAGCGGCATCATCAAGCCGAATTGGCTCAGATCACCACGCACCCCTGTTGAGAGGGAGCTGTTGATGGGGATGGACAGCAGTTGCAGCAGAGCTGGGCAGAAGATCACGCCCGCGGTGAACGCCACCACCAGGCTGAACTTGCCCAGGTGACCACCCATCCAGATCACGAGGGTGAAAGTGGATCGGATAGTCAACGGTTACAGCAAACCTTGGCTGGTGATCACGCCCGCGAGAACCGCTTACATGACAGTGGTATTGCCATGGAACGTCACGACTGAGCTTCTAAGAATCGCAAAAAAAAGCGCCGGGGTCACCCGGCGCTCGTGTGTTGTTGCGACAGACCTGATCAGGCGTCGTAGTACATCGTGAACTCGTGGGGGTGTGGACGCTGGCGCAGCTGTTGAACCTCTTCGTACTTGAGGGCGATCCAGTTCTCGATGAAGTCGCTGCTGAATACACCACCTGATGTGAGGTATTCGTGGTCGGCATCGAGGGCCTGCAGGGCGCCATTCAGTGACGAGGGCACCGTTGAGATCTTGGCCAACTCATCAGCTGGAAGTTCGAACAGGTCGACGTCGGTGCCATCCCCGGGATCGATTTGATTTTTGATGCCATCAAGGCCAGCCATCATCATCGCGCTGAAGGCCAGATAGGGATTGGCTAGGGCATCACCTGATCGGAATTCCAAGCGCTTGGCCTTGGGGCTTGGACCGGTGAGGGGGATCCGCACAGCAGCCGAACGATTGCCTTGCGAGTACACCAGATTCACCGGTGCTTCAAAGCCAGGGACCAAGCGCTTGTAGCTGTTGGTCGTGGGGTTGGTGAAGGCCAGGAAGCTAGGAGCGTGCTTCAGCAGACCACCGATGTACCAACGTGCCGTCTGGGACAGATTGGCGTAGGTGTTCTCACCAAAGAAGAGCGGCTGGCCTCCTTTCCAGAGGCTCTGGTGCACGTGCATGCCGCTGCCGTTATCTGCAAAGACAGGCTTGGGCATGAAGGTGGCGGTGCGGCCGTACTTCCGGGCCACATTGCGCACGACGTATTTGTAGATCATCACGTTGTCCGCGGCCGTGATCAGCTCGGCGAACTTCATGCCCAATTCGTGTTGAGCCGTGGCCACCTCGTGGTGGTGCTTCTCGATGGGGATCCCCAGCTCGGCCATGGTCAGCAGCATCTCGCTGCGCATGTCTTGGAGGGTGTCGTTCGGGCCGACTGGGAAATAGCCCTCTTTGAGCTGAATCTTGTTGGCGAGGTTGCCGCCTTCTTCGTGGCGGTCGGTGTTCCAGGGGGCCTCTACGGAGTCAACGCTGTAGAAGCTGGTGCCATTGCCTGACTTAAAACGAACGTCATCGAAGACGAAAAACTCAGGCTCTGGGCCGAAGAACGCTGTGTCAGCAAGGCCGGTGCTGGCCAGGTGGTTGATGGCCCGCTGGGCCAGTGCACGAGGGCATCGGTCATAGGGCTGGCCGCTGCGTGGCTCTTGAATCGAGCAGATCAGGCTGAGAGTCTTTTGGCTGTAAAAGGGATCAACCCAGGCGGTGTTGGCATCGGGCACCATCGCCATGTCCGATTCATTGATCGCCTTCCAGCCCCTGATGGAGGAGCCGTCAAAGGCAAGTCCTTCGCTGAAGGACTCTTCCTCCACCAGATCTCGGTGGACAGTCAGGTGCTGCCACTTGCCATGGACGTCGGTGAATTTCAGATCAATGAGTTCGATGCCCTCGTCCTTGATCTGACGAAGGATGTCCCCGGGTGTCTTGGCCATGGACAAGTGCTTGAGTCTGAGGGCTTAACCCTGACCGTAAGGAGCATCTGCCCCCCTTTGTGTGTCCGCTGATACACAACTTTTTCTACTTGGCTGATTCGTCAAGTGTTCAAGCCGGTATGACGTCTTCGTGTCAGATCGTTGGAATCCCCTCTGGCTCTGGGTTCTTGCGTATTCACAGGTGCTAGCTTCCGGCCACTGATCCCGGGGACATGCAGGACGCGATCACTGGCCTGATTGGTCGTTACGACCAGCAGGGCCGTTACTTCGACCGTTCCGCCATCGACCGTATCGACGATTATTTCGCCGGAGCAGAGGTTCGTCTGGCGGCCGTTGCCCTCATTAACAGGGAAGCAACCGAAATCGTGCGGGAGGCCAGCCAGCGACTCTGGCTGGCAGATCCAGAGCTGTTACTGCCTGGCGGTAACGCCTACACAACTCGCCGTCTTGCAGCGTGCTTGAGGGATCTGGACTATTTCCTGCGCTACGCCTCCTATGCCTTAGTGGCGGCCGACTCGCGCATGCTTGATGAACGTGTGCTGAACGGGCTGGATGACACCTACAAGAGCCTTGGTGTTCCCACTGGACCGACCTCTCGCGGCATTCTCCTGATGGCTGATGTGCTTCAGGAGCTTCTCTCTAATGAAGGAATGGCTGACACCTCAGTTGTTCGGGCCCCATTCGAGTACATGGCCCGTTTTCTGGCTGAAACCAACCTCAGTGGCCGCTGAACCTTCGCCTTCTAATCTGCCTTCAATATTCTTTTTCCTCGCTTGTCTGTGTCCCCGCTCTCCCCTGTCCAACAGACCGTGAGCGAGGCCCATCGCCTGCGCCTGGATCCCATTGCTACCCCTGATCGTCTGTTACTCGGTCCAGGCCCATCCAACGCCGACCCCCGGGTGCTGCAAGCCATCTCACGTCCACCCCTAAGTCACCTCGATCCGCTTTACCTCGAGTTGATGAACGAGGTGCAGGAGATGCTTCGTTACGCCTGGCAGACCGATAACCGCTTCACCATCCCTGTCAGTGGCACAGGCAGTGCCGCCATGGAGGCAACCATCGCCAACTGCGTTGAAGCTGGCGACACCGTTGTTGTTGGGGTTATTGGCTATTTCGGCCTGCGACTTGTCGACATGTGCGGCCGTTATGGGGCCAATGTCGTCCAGATCAATGCCCCTTGGGGTGAAGCGCTCAGTCTTGAGACCATCAAAGCTGCAGTTGAGGAGCACAAGCCTGCTGTTCTTGCCCTAGTTCACGCTGAAACTTCCACAGGGGTGTGGCAACCCCTTGATGGCATTGGCGAGTTCTGTCATGCCCATGACTGCCTTCTTTTGCTCGATACCGTCACTTCTCTTGGTGGGGTTCCTCTCAAGCTTGATGAGCTGGGTGTTGATCTGGCCTACAGCTGCAGTCAGAAAGGTCTGAGCTGCCCTCCTGGTCTTGGTCCTTTCACCATGAGCGCCCGCGCGGAAGCCAAGCTGGATGCCCGCAAGAGCAAGGTGCCCAACTGGTACCTGGATATGTCAGGCCTTAAGTCCTACTGGGGAAGTCAGCGCACCTATCACCACACAGCTCCGGTGAATATGAACTTCGGGCTGCGGGAAGCGCTGCGTCTGCTCTGCGAGGAAGGCATCGAGAACTCCTGGGCTCGTCACCGCCGCAATAGTGAGCGCCTCTGGGATGGTCTCGAGAGCCAGGGCTTGCAACTCCATGTCCCCGTTGAGTTGCGCCTGCCCACCTTGACCACCGTTCGCATTCCTGAAGGTGTTGATGGCAAAGCCTTTGCGTTGCATATGCTCAACGCCCATGGTGTCGAGATTGGCAACGGGCTTGGTGATCTGGCTGGTCAGGTCTGGCGTATCGGTCTGATGGGCACCAACTCCAAGCCAGAAAATGTTGATCGTCTGCTCAATCTGATGGAGCAGGAATTGCCTGCATTCCGTCAGACTGCCGCCGTTGCCTGAACCAGCTCTGCAGCTGTTCCTTGCACTCCTTCTCTAAAAGACCTCCCACCACATCCATGTGATGGTGTGCACTGTCTGAACGAGCCAGATTGAGACAGGAACCTAGGGCTCCGCGTTTCGGATCTCTGGCGCCATAAATCACTCGTCCCATTCGTGCTTGCACCAGGGCGCCGGCGCACATGGGGCAAGGCTCCAGAGTCACCAGCAGGGTGTGTCCGTTGAAGCGCCAGTCGCCCCTGAGTCGGGCGGCCTGGCGTAAGGCCAGCAGTTCTGCGTGGCCGAGCGGATCCTGCTGTCGCTCCCGCTGGTTAACTCCCCAGCCGATGGCTCTTCCCTCAGGATCAAGAATCACAGCGGCCACAGGCACCTCTCCGGAATCACCGGCGCGATCGGCCTGCCGCAGTAGGCGTTGCATCCAAGCTGTGAAGGTCTGCTCCATCACCATTGAGAATGACGGACTGACAGACCGGTCGGCTTGGTTCAACCCCTTCACCGAACAGAGCCCCAGCTGGATTGCTTTGCTGGACCCTTTGCCCCTGATCCCGGGCTTGAGGACCTGCTGAAACGCAGTTCTGCACTCCTGATCGAGTGGCTTGGAGAAAGTGCTCTCCATGCTCCGCGACCAGCACTGACACTTGAAGCTGATGTGATCCCTGGTCTGGA
>CAJWXK010000014.1 GCA_913048995.1 uncultured Synechococcus sp.
CGTACCATGAGTGACGACTTTGGGAGTGATGTTGACGGGCAGGGCTTTGATGCGAAAAGCATCGCGTTGCCCGCTGTGATCCTTACCCTGTGTGTGGGATTGGGCGCGGAGTTAACCCGGAGTGCCGTGGTGAGCGACCTGGCCGAGGTGAGCGCTGAGGCAGGCGAGGGGGAAGAGAAAGAAGAAGCGGCTGAGAAAGAGTCCGGCGATGCGAGTGAAGAGCCGGGACTGCCTTTTGGGATGCTGGCGGGAATCATCATTGTCGGGACTGCAGCTTCGGTGTTCGCGGGCAAGCAGGGGGCTGTCGGTGGTGGTGGTGCCGAAGGGATCGACGAGGTTCTGGCGGATGTTGCTAGGGGCGACCTCCGACTCTCTAACGCGAGAGGGGCTGGTGTTTCGCTTCGCAATGGGCTGGAGGGCGTAAGAACGCTCATTCGCAGCGTGGCAAGCTCGAGCGACTCACTTCTCGGAGCGGTCGATACGCTATCGACCTCAAGCGAGAAAATGGCCCGAGAAGCGTCATCGTCGTCGGCTGAGACCAGTCGGCTCTCGGCGACAGCATCAACTACGTGAATGCCTCACTGGAGGCGAAGGCCCGTGGCATCCATGTGCTGGAGGTGAAGGATGACGCTAGTCGTGATTTTGCTGGTGGTTCCCTGCGTTTGACATGCCGCAATGCCACCGGTAGTCACACCGCTACCGGCGCAGTCTTTGCGGATGGAGAGCTGCGCATCACCAGCATTGATGAGTTCCCCCTCAACGTGCCCCCCAGCCAGCACATGCTGTTCACCCGTCACCGGGACATGCCCGGAATCATTGGCCACCTTGGGTCCCTTCTCGGTGAGCACAATGTGAATATCGCCTCCATGCAGGTTGGACGCCGCATTGTTCGTGGTGATGCCGTCATGGTGCTGAGCTTGGATGACCCCATCCCTGCAAGCACCCTGGTGAGCGTCAAGGAGATCAATGGCATCCAGGAGGCTCACCCAGTCACCCTCTGAGCTCAGCCATGGCCGATTCCATACAGCTCTCCTGGTGGTGCCTTGAGCTGGAGCCACCAGGAGAGCTTGAGGAGTCATTGACTTGGCGGCTGGAGAGTTTGGGTATTCAGCGCGTTGCCCTTCGTTACCGGCCTGAAGAGCCCCAACGGCGCACCCTGGTCGCATGGTTACCTCAGGCCGATTGGCCTGAAACAGAGCGAGAGCGTTTGGCTGGAGCCCTGGTTGAAATGGCTGAGCCCTTTGGTCTGTCACTGCCTCCGCTGCGTTGGCATCTCCAGCCTGAGGAGGACTGGGCTCGGAGTTGGAAGCAGCACTGGCAGCCGGATCCCGTTGGGCAAAACCTTCTGATTCTTCCGGCCTGGCTTGAGCAGCCGCCTGAGCATGCCGGACGTCAGGCGCTGCTGATTGATCCAGGGAGTGCTTTCGGAACAGGAAGTCATCCCACCACTCGACTGTGTCTTGAGGCGCTGGAGCAGATTCCGTTGCAGGGCGCTCTTGTCGCTGATCTGGGCTGCGGCAGCGGCATCCTCGCCATTGCGGCATTAGCGCTCGGTGCCCGGGAGGCAGTGGCCAGTGACACTGACACCCTTGCCGTGCGGGCAACTACGGAGAATGCATCCCTCAACGAAAGGGCTGAGTCGCTTGAGGTGGTGTTGGGCTCTGCTGATGCTCTGGGCAAGCTGCTGCAGGGACGGCGGGCTGACTTGCTGCTTTGCAACATCCTGGCGCCGGTGCTGAGTGAACTCACCCCTCGATTTGAAAGCTTGCTGACACCTGATGGCGTGGGTTTGCTCAGTGGCCTTCTTGTGGATCAGGTGGAGCCTCTGCAGCACCATCTTGAAACCCATGGCTGGGACGTTGCTCTGGCCGCTGATCAGGGCCGATGGGCTCTGCTGAAAATCCACCGGAAACGTACTCTTGTTACATAAATTGCGCTTATATGTGTCTGGTAAACCATTGGCCTTCCCGGCCGGTGGTTCAGCTCTCCCCTAGTCAGGTGTACAAATATCAGGCCCAACAGGCCCGGCTTGCCGAGGACCTGAGCAACGAAATTTGTCATGGCGTCCTACAAGGTCACCCTCGTCAGCGAAAGCGAAGGCCTGAACAAGACCATCGAAGTTCCTGACGATCAGTACATTCTTGATGCTGCTGAGGAGCAGGGCATTGATCTGCCCTATTCCTGCCGTGCTGGCGCCTGCTCCACCTGCGCTGGCAAGCTCACCGCTGGCACTGTTGACCAGAGCGATCAAAGCTTCCTGGACGACGATCAGATCGAAGCTGGTTTCGTGTTGACCTGCGTTGCTTATCCCACAAGCGACTGCACCATCAAGACCCACGCTGAAGAAGAGCTCTATTGAGCCCCTTGGTGATCAAGGCTCAGTGTTTCTGATCCTGGCCACCCCTACGGGGGTGGCTTTTTTGTACCCATCCCATGGCTGAGCCTTCCCAGTTGCGACATGACCGGTTGCTGCCTAGCGGTAGCGAGCAGCCCAGCCCCGGCGGGATGTACAGCTTTCGCGTGCTCGGGCCCTGTTGCCGGCTGTTTGATCGTGAGGAGCTGCCCTGGCCTTGCTGCAGGCTGCAGTGGCGCAGTAAGGAGCCCAGCTGGCGTCGGGTTGGGAAACGCTTTGTGCCTGACCTTGCCGCTCGTCGCTGCCCTTCCTACGCCGTTGAACTGCTGCAACCAGGACTGCGCCCCACCGTGACTGTCCTGACCCTCTTTGCGGAGCGCCTCAGCCCCGAGTTGCAGGAGTGGTGGTACAGCCGCCGTCCGGAGACCGCTGCAATCAACCCTGTATTGCCAAAGGCGGCATAAAAAAGCCCCCCGCCGAGGCGGAGGGCAACAGGCGATTGATCCGAGAGGTCGCTGCAGATCAGAAATAGATCTTGCCACCGCCCCAGGCAGTGCCCTGCACTTTGGGTGAGGTGAGGATGTAGCCAGCCATGCGACGGAGGTCCTCGTCGTTGAGGTCGCGCATTTTCACGAAGACATCAGCGCTACGCATGCTCGGGTGGAAGTCGGCGATGGACACCTCACCGTCATAGGAAGTGGGGTCCTTCATGTAGTCCACAAGGGCTTCTACGTTGTCGCGAGCTGGTGTGGCTAGGGCCAGGGTGTCGGGATCAAGACCGACGTTGTGATTGGTTTTGGTGATGCCGCCGGCGTGGCACTCGCCGCAGCTGTTGTTGAAGGTCTTGCGACCGGACTTGATCTCAGCCTCGGTGAAGGTGACCAGATCGCCGCCGGGGTCAGCAACCACGGTGAGACTCTCGGCATCCCATTGCAGTGCCTCCGCCGCGGGAGCAAGCAGCAGCAGTGCGAGTGGAAGCAGCAGCAGTGCGCCGAGACGCCGCAGACCCTGGAGAACGGTGGACATGGAGATTGAGGGCAACGTGGACAGACTCCTGAGCTCTTGTATCACGCGAAACCACTCAGTCGGGGCTTGATGCCGCCGCCAATCACAGACTGTTGCAGGCCCCGGCGCCCACTTCGAGGCTAAGGAAGTCCTTGGCAAGCACCGTGTTGCTGAAAATCGACCGTGCTTCTTGCAAAAGATCGTCGGGACTCTCCGCTGCACCAGGCACGTAGCGGGGGCTGAGATGGGTCATGGCCAGCTGCTTCACCCCTGCTTCTGCAGCGGTCTGTGCGGCCATGGTGCTGGTGGAATGTTGGCGTTGGTAAGCCATCGCGGCATCGCGGTGGGAAAAGGTGGCTTCATGGATCAGCAGGTCAGCTCCGCGGGCCAGGGCCACGGCGGTTTCACTGAACACGGTGTCGGTGCAATAGACCAACGAGGCTCCCGGTTGACTTGGACCGCATAGGGTGCGGCCATCGACTGAACGGCCATCAGCAAAGGTGACGGTTTCCCCGGCTTTGAGGCGTGCGAATTCCGGTCCTGGCGTGAGCCCCATGGCGCGTGCCTTGGCAATGTCAAAACGTCCCGGGCGCTCGCATTGCTGTACCCGGTAGCCGTAGGCCGGCACTCGGTGCTTGAGCGGGGCACAGGTCACGGTCAGCTCGCCGTCTTGCAGAACTGGTGTGCCCTCCGCAGCGGCGCGCTCCACGGGATGAAATCTCAAGGGGTAGCCGATGCGGGTGGCTGAGTGCTGGAGGGCAGAGGTGACGAAGGGCTCCAAAGGCGCCGGGCCGTATAGATCAACTCCGGGGCATGTGCCTGCCATCCCCAGGCTGGCAAGCAGCCCGGGTAGCCCGAAGACATGGTCCCCATGCATGTGGGTGATGAAGATGCGCCGCAGCTGGGAGACGCGCAGATCGCTGCGCAAAAACTGATGCTGGGTGGCCTCACCGCAGTCGAACAGCCACAGATCCGCCCGCTGGGGCAGACGTAGGGCGATGGAGGAAACGTTGCGGCTGCGGCTCGGAACGCCGGAACTGGTGCCGAGAAAAGTGACCTGCAATGGCCGTCTGTTGATGCCCCGGCTTTGATGGTGCCACGGCGAAGAACGATGCCAATCCTTCCTCTGATCACTGCATCGGCCTTGTTGGCCCCGGGCACCCAGGAGCTGCGGGTGCTGCTGGCCAAACTGGAGGCTCTGCGGGTGGTGCCGGCTGCTGGTGAACGCTTGCAGGTGCTCGATGCAGCCGGGAGATCTCTCGGGGTATTTGCTCGTGGTGTGTCCTTAAAGGCCACGAGTGATGGCATCGCGGGCCTGGGTCGCCCACAACAGTTGATCTGGATCCGGCCGCGCCGCAGCAGTGGCAGCCTCTGGCTGCAGCAAAGGAGGTACCGCGGGCTGATCAAGGTGCAACTTGATCAGGGGCGCTTAAAGGTGATCAACCGGGTGGCGCTGCCGGACTACCTCGCCAGCGTTGTCGGTGCTGAAATGCCCCACCAATGGCCTGAGGCGGCTCTACAGGTCCAGGCCGTGGCATCGCGCACCTATGCCCTGCGTCAGCGACAGCCCGAGACGGATTACGACCTCGGCGCCACGGTCAGTAGCCAGGTCTACCGCGGCATGGAGTCCGAAACCGACAGCACTCGTGAGGCGGTGGCCAGCACCCGAAATGAGGTGCTGACCCATGGCGATCGTCTTATCGATGCGGTCTTTCACAGCAGCAGCGGTGGTGTCACGGAGAACAGTGGGGAGATCTGGCGCTATCAACTCCCCTATCTCAAAAGTGTTCCTGACTTTGATGAGTCGAGCCCTGTGCATCGCTGGCGCCAGCCGCTGTATCGCCGTCAGCTGCAGCATGCCTTTGCCGAGATCGGTGGGGTGGAGTCGATCCAGCCGTTGCAGCGCACCAGTAGCGGACGGCTACGGCGGGTCTTGGTGCGCGGCCCTGACGGTGAGCTTGAGCTCAGCGGTGCCCAACTACGCCGGCGTCTCAAGCTGCGCAGCAGTTTTGTGCGCTTTGAGGCCACTGATGAAGCCGCAGATCCGATTACTTCGCTGCGGGATTGGCTCGGTTTGCGCCCTCAGTTGATCGCCATCGGCCGCGGCTGGGGTCATGGGGTTGGCCTGAGTCAATGGGGTGCCCTGACACTCAGCCGGCGTGGCCGCAGCTATCGCGAGATCCTTGGGCATTACTACCGGGGGACTGTCGTGAAGGCCTATCGCCCCGCTCCGGGCTGGCCGCTCTCGCCACCGCCCCCCTGATGTCAGGTTGGGATGACTGCTGCTGCTGCTGTGCCGGCTTTCCCCCATCAACTGATGCGACGTCAAGAGGCAGCTGAGCTGATGGAGGCCTGCAGCGCCTTGCTCGAGCTGCGGCTGCTGCAGCGCCTTGAGCAAGCGCAGCCTCGGCCTATGGGGTTGGCGACGGGGCGCACGATGGAGCCGCTCTATGCCGCCTTAGTGCAGCGACTCCAGGCCTGGCCTGCCACGAAGCTGGAGGCGTTACGAGCAGGCTGGCTGAGTTTCAACCTCGATGAATACATCGGGCTGCCTGGCGCTGATCAGGCCAGCTACCGCAATTACATGGATGTTCAGCTTGGCCAGCCCCTTGGCCTCAGCCCAGCTCAGGTGCGCTTGCCTGATGGCAGTGCTGACAATCCTCGTGTTGCTGCAGACGCCTATGGCGCTGAAGTGGCTGGCAGCGGCGGGGCTGGTTTTCAGCTCTTGGGTCTGGGGAGTAATGGCCATGTCGGCTTTAATGAGCCGCCCTGTGATGCGGATGCTCGCTGCCGTGTCGTGGATCTCTCGCCGGCTACGCGCCAGCAGAATGCAGGATTTTTTGGCGGTGACCCTGAGAGGGTGCCGGTGCAAGCGATCACCCTTGGGGTGAAGGAAATCTTGCAGGCCGAGGAAATTCACTTGGTGGTGACCGGTGTCGCCAAGGCTGCGGTCTTGCAGAGGCTTCTGAATGAGCCTCCCAGTGTTGATTTGCCTGCTAGTTGGCTGCAGCGGCACCCGCAGGTTTGGATCTGGGCTGATGGGGCGGCCCTGAGTTGATGGGCTGGGAGTTCTGGATTGATCGCGGAGGGACCTTCACTGATTTGGTGGGTCGCGCGCCGGGGGGAGGCCTGATCGTGCGCAAGGTTCTCTCGGTTCAACCAGGAGTGCCAGGTGATCCTGCGGTTGCAGCGATTCGAGAGGTTGTGGGGCTCGAGCCCCAGGTGCCAATTCCTGAGGGCCTGATCCATGAGCTGCGCCTTGGTACCACGGTGGCCACCAATGCTCTGCTGGAGCAGGCTGGTGATCCGGTGTTGCTGCTGACCAACTGCGGTCTTGGCGACTTACTGCGAATCGGTGATCAACACCGTCTTGAGCTGTTTGCACTGGAGGTGGAGCGAGGCCCCTGGCTTGCCTCAGCGGTGGTGGAGGTGGAGGGGCGACTCGATGCGGAAGGAAGGGAGATCACTCCGCTGCGTTGTGATTCAGCGCTGGAACAGTCCCTTCTGGATGCCCGCAAGCAGGGGCTGCGCAGCTGCGCTATCGCACTGATGCATGCCTATCGGAATCCTGCTCATGAGCTGCAGCTCCAGCAGCTGGCTGACGCGCTTGGCTTTGAGACGGTGGTCTGCTCCCACCAAGTCAGCCCACTGCCGCGGCTTGTCCCCCGGGGACAGACCGCTCTTGTGGAGGCGATGGTGGCCAGGGTTCTCTTCGGTTACGTCGATCAGGTACTCGATGCGTTGGGCGCTGGGGCTCAGGTGCAGGTGATGGGCTCCAGTGGGGCACTTCTGGCGCCCTCGTCACTTTTGGCCAAAGACACGATCCTTTCAGGGCCGGCTGGAGGCATGGTGGGTGCCGTGGCGGCCGCGACACAAGCCGGCTTTGGTGAAGAACCTTTGGTGGGCTTCGATATGGGTGGCACCTCAACCGACGTGTTTTGTGTGCCTGCTGGTCAGAACCCCAAGGACTGGGAGCGGAGCCCCCTGACCGAACTCGCTGGGTTGAGCCTGTTAGCACCGCGTTTGCCAATTCATACGGTGGCTGCTGGCGGCGGATCAATTCTTAGCGGCGATGGAGGTCGCCTCCTGGTTGGTCCCCGCTCGGCCGGAGCTGATCCGGGCCCAGCCTGCTACCGCCGCGGGGGGCCACTGACGATCACCGATGCCCATGTTCTGTTGGGCCGTCTGCAGGTTGAGAGCTTCCCAGCAGTCTTCGGGGCAAATGCCGATCAGCCGGCGGATTGCAAGGTGGTGCATGAGCGGTTCGCTGCTCTGGCGGAGTCCTTGCAGTCCAGCCCAGAAACCCTTGCTGAAGGTGCTCTCAATCTTGCTGTTGAGACCATGGCTGCGGCAATTCAGCAGGTGTCGCTATTTCGCGGTCACGACATTCGCAATGGTGTTCTGATCGCCTATGGCGGTGCCGGTGGCCAGTTGGCCTGCCGCTTGGCCGAGGCCCTGGGGCTAGGGCGTGTACTGCTGCATCCCCTGGCTGGTGTGCTTTCGGCCTGGGGAATCGGTCAGGCCCGCTCACGCCATTGGCGTCAGCGTGTCCTGCGTCGCCCCCTCACAGCAGGGCTGCTACTCGAGCTGAAGACCTGGGTCTCAGCCCAGCCTGAGAAGGAGATTCCTGATCAGAGGATGGAGCTAAGGGATCAGGCCAGTGAAGAGGGTCTGTTGGTCCGCTGGAATATTGCTGACGATCTGAGTGACTTACAAGAGCGATTTGCAGCGGCACACCAAAACCGTTTCGGCTACATGCCTGCGGATGGAACGGTGCTGGTGGTCGAGCGCCTCGAGCTTGAGTGGCCGATGCCGGACTCTGAAGAAGCGGCAAAACATTCGCCCCAGGCGGTTGCTGATCTTGTTGCTGCTGCTGGTCAGAAGCACAAGGTCGTGATGCACACGCCAGCCGATGGCTGGATTCCCGTGCCGCTGCGGCGGAGGGATTCACTGCAGCCTGGCGAGAGGCTGCACGGACCAGCTCTCATTCCTGAGAGCACCGGTTGCACCGTTCTTGAGCCTGGCTGGACCGCCGAACTGGATCGCTGGGGGAATCTGATGCTGCACCAGGAGGTCGACCCAACGCGGCCTCTCAAAAGAATCACGGAGAAGACCGATCCGGTTGAGTTGGCGCTCTTCCACCACCGTTTCACGGCTGTTGCTGAGCGAATGGGGGAGCGGTTGAGGCTGACAAGCCGGTCGGTCAATATCCGTGAGCGGCTTGATTTCTCGTGTGCCCTATTTGATGCAAGGGGCGCTCTTGTCGCCAACGCCCCCCATATTCCAGTTCACCTGGGTTCAATGGGCGAGGTTGTTGCCGATCTACTGGCGGAGGTGGCTGTTGGACGACGGCCTCCCTTGCAGCCCGGAGAAACACTGCTTAGTAACGACCCGTTTCATGGCGGTACTCACTTGCCGGACATCACAGCGATCACACCGGTGTTTGCCGGTTCAGTAGATCCTGTGGCATTCGTGGCCAGTCGAGGGCACCACGTTGATGTTGGGGGCATGACACCGGGCTCTATGCCTCCGTTCAGCACCAGCATTGGTGATGAAGGGCTGTTGCTGCGCCACTGGCCACTGGTTGCTAACGGCCAGTTACGTCTCGAAGAATGGTCGGAAAGACTCAGTGCTGAGTGCCCTGCACCAAGGGCGCCTGAGCTATTGCTTGCTGATCTACAGGCTCAGGTGGCAGCCAATCAACTTGGGCTTGAACAGCTGTCAGCTCTGATGTCGTCGCAGGGCCTGACCCGTACGCAGGCCTACATGGCCCGTGTGCAGAGCAATGCTGCTGATGCGGTCTCGCGGGTTGTTCGAGATCTGGATGATCGCCACTTCGCCGTGGAGCTCGATAACGGCTGTCGGTTGTGTGTGGCCATCACCGTGAACCGGGAGCGCGGTACAGCGCTGCTTGACTTCAGTGGCACTTCAGCCCAAGGCCAGCACAACTTTCATGCGCCACTGGCCGTTACAAAAGCGGCAGTTCTCTATTGCTTTCGCTCTCTGGTCCCAGATCCCATCCCACTGAATGCGGGGTGTTTTGCTCCACTTGAGCTCGTGGTTCCTCGTGGGTGCTTGCTTAACCCTGATCCTCCAGCGGCCGTGGTCGCTGGGAATGTCGAAACCTCACAGGCTTTGTGCAACCTCCTGTTTGGGGCGATGGGGGTGATGGCAGCGGCTCAGGGGACGATGAACAATCTCAGCTTTGGTGATACCAAACGGCAGTATTACGAAACCGTCGCTGGGGGTACTGGAGCCGGCGCTGGTTTTGCCGGAGCTGATGGGGTTCAAAGCCATATGACCAATTCACGCCTTACGGATCCCGAGATTTTGGAGGCCAGATTCCCAGTGCGATTGGAAACCTTTGCCCTGAGGAGAGGGAGTGGCGGCGCTGGACGCTGGCGCGGTGGTGATGGATTGGTGCGGCGCTTGCGTTTTCTGGAACCAATGACGGCTTCCCTACTCACTGGTTCTCGCAGAGTGGCGCCATTCGGTTTGGCCGGGGGCGAGCCCGGTGCCTTGGGATGCAACCGGCTGGGGCGTCGCGATGGGAGCTGGCAGTTTTTGCCGGCTTGTGCTCAGGTCGAGCTGCAGCCTGGTGAGTTGCTGGAGCTGATGACCCCCGGTGGTGGTGGTTATGGCCCTGCTGATTGATGAGGAATCAGCGCAGTTCGCTCAGACGACCACTGCCGTGCCACTCGCTCAGGGCGTCGTAGCCGCCGATCACTTCACCATCGATGAAAACTTGCGGAAAGGTGCGCATGCCGCTGCGGTTCATCACGGCATCAGCGGCAGCATCGTCCTCGATGCTGTTGACGCTGTGGGGAATCTGCAGGGTGCGTAGCAGTCGCACGGCGCGCTTCGACCAGGGGCAGGATGGCAGTACAGCAATTTCAACCCGGTTCGCCGTCTCAGTTTCTCCAGGTGCGCTGGGCTCGGCTATCTCTAGCTTGTCTTCCAGCAGACCAACCAAGAGATCAGCCCCTTTGAGGACTCGGGTGCCTGGCTCAAGATGTCCGCCCCATACCTGACAGGCTCCATCTGAAAGGCTCAGGTGCAGGTGCACCGACTCGGGGCTGACGGTGCCATTAAGCGTGATGATTTCAAGATCTCCCTCCATCACGGTTGGCTGGGGCTGACCGGGGCACTGGAAGGCGGCGCGGGAGAGGTTGCCAACAACACCCAGCACAAAACCGGCACACTGATGCTGCTGCGCCAGATCTTGCAGGCTTTCGCGCAAATCGCTGCCTGGGGCCAGCTTCAGCGGAACAGCTCGCATCACGGTGCAGCAAGGGCCGTGAGATTAATGGCCTGCGTGACTTCAGCGAGCCTCTGGCCAGACGCTTAGGCAGCCTGGATCCCTATCCAGCGTCTCCTGGCGAGCCGCCTCGGCGGCGCCTGGTCCCTGGTCCTTACTGATCTCAAGCAGGATCCGCCTCAGGCCCCGTTTGGCCTGATCGGCTTGCAGCCAGCTCAGTCCGTAGTAGGTGCAGGTGGCCTGCAGCCAGCCCTGGCCCTTGGCACGCTGGCTGATGTCCAGGTCATCCACGCCGGGTAGGGCGCGGGCCTGAGGTGCTGCAAGTGCTGATGCTGACAGAAGCACCGCGATCAGAAAGAAGGGATGGAAACGCACACGGCGGCCCAAGCTGGAGTGACCATATCGAGATACCCGAATTGGCTGATCACGCACCATCGAGCTGGCCTGAGGGTGAAACGCCTCAGCTGGAAGAGGGTTTGATCAACGCACCAGCCACGCTGGTTCTCGCCCATGGTGCAGGTGCCCCGATGGACAGTCCATTCATGACGGCGATGGCCTCAGGCCTGGCCGGAAGGGGTTGGAGGGTGGTGCGTTTTGAGTTCGATTACATGGCCCGTCAGCGACGCAGTGGGCGTAAGGCGGCCCCTGATCGGATGCCCAAGCTTCAGGAGGCCTTTCGACATCAGATCAAGCAGCAGGCGGAAGTTGCTGTTGGGCCACTGATCATTGGTGGCAAGTCCATGGGAGGGCGTGTTGCCAGTCTCCTGCTTGATGAAGTGGCTCAAGAGTTCAGGGTCAGGGGCGGCCTCTGTTTCGGATATCCCTTTCACCCCCTTGGCAAGCCCGATCAGCTGCGCACTGAGCATCTGGAGATGATGCAGACACCAGCCCTGATTCTTCAGGGGGAGCGCGATGGTTTCGGGACCCGCGCCGAGGTGGAGACCTACGCACTCTCAGCGCAGATTCAAGTGGGCTGGCTGCCTGATGGTGACCACAGCTTTAAGCCGCGCAAAGCCTCAGGCCTCAGAGAGGTCGACAACTGGTCCGCCGCGATTGAGATGGCTGATGTGTTCTGCCAAGGCCTTGTCGCCGGCTGAGTTTCCGCACCCCTGGGCTAATTGCATCGATTCGCACTCCGTTGAACTTCCAGATTGCGCTTACCTGGACTGAGCACAATCAGATTTTCATCGTCTATGCCGTCGTGTTGTATGGCATGTCCGTGGTGCTGATCTGTCGGATTGCGGTCGCAAAGGGCTACGACGCCCTCAACTGGTTGGTGCTGGCACTTGTTTTTCCGTTCGCAGCCGCTGTGGCTGTTGCAGCCCTGCCCAATCGCAGCCTGTAGCAGCGCATTTGTGAGATCAGAGATGCTGCTCTTGCTATGGCCAACCGAAGTGAAGGGATTTAGATCAATGGGGCTTCGGGTCTGGCAACAGGTTTGGGCTGCTGAGCTGGCTGGGGAATGACGCGAAAGCGGATCACCCCTCGAGGTTGCTGGCGAAACTCAAGGCTGTAGTGCAGCGTGCTGAATGCCAAAAGCAGTATCCAGGGAAGCAGCGGTCGGAGGTGAGTCATGTTCCAATCATGCGACTTAACCCAAGTTGTGCTGTTGAGCACTGAATCGTTTAGTTGGTTTCCACCTCCTTCCATTTTGCTTGTCCTCGTTCTTCTGCAGAGCCACTAAGTGGTAAGGGCTGCAGGATTCTTCGTCGCAGGTCAACCGTTTGGAGATCTCGCTGTGATCAATCGGGCAGGGATGAGTAAATCTTTCACCATCGAGTTCTATCAAGATTGAGCAGTTGTTCTTCCGCTCATTTCAACCAAAAGAAGCGCGACAACCAGGTCTCCATGACCGACGCCATATTTGTTGAGCGGGAAACGAATCGCTCAGGGCATTGAGAGGGTGAGGGGGAACACTCTTATGCCCCTGCAGCAGTGCTGTTTTAATCGCTTGATTAAAAGCTGAGCTTCAGGCCCTCAGCCAGCTCAGTGGCAAGCAGTAGGTCAGCACCTCGTGGCCAGGCATGAGGGCCACGATGGCCAGCTCTCCATCACTGAAGGCTTCACGGGCTTTGGCTACAAACGCAGCACTGTCATCAAGACCCCAAACAGCCCTCGGCATGGCTTCTTTCTCGCCGATGTAGGCCTCATAGGCCTCGGCAAAGGCTTCAGCTTCCGGGCCGCTGAGTAGCTGGTGCAGCACGGTCTCCGGCTCCTCGCTCTGACATCGCAGAAGCATCTTGCGGATCATCGGGTCATCAATGGCTCTGCTGGCGGGAAGGGCCGTGGTGATGCCTCCCACCGGACAACTGGAGACACAAGCCGGCTCGCTGCGTGCATCGATGACGGCCACTGGGGTGGACAGACCCCATTGCTCTGAGCGACTGACTTCGGTCGCTACAGCACTGAGTTCTCCCCTCAGTCGCATGGATAGCTCTTCCAGCTTCGCGTTGTCGTCCTGCATGAATTCACCCTATGAGAGATCTCGTCTCCCTGTCCGAGTGCGAATGCATTGCTAGTGATGCGGTGATTGCGCTGATGAGATGCCCATTTACGCCAAGCCCAACAGCCCGGTGACGAAGGAGGTCAACAACGTAGGGGTGTTTATCGGTGTGATGCTGCTCGGTCCAGTCTTCTTTCTCTGCACCGGCATGGTGGGGCATTTCATTCTCAGCCTCATCTTGACGCTGATGATTGGGATCCCTCTCTGGGCCTTCGGTCTTGGTTGGCTGGTCTGGTTTTTCTATGCCTTCTGGGCTATTGGCTTTGTTAATCAGAAATGGTTGGATAAAGGCTGGATCCGGGTGGATCCTTAACTCCGCAGGGTCTGACTCGGCTGGGTTCTCCATAGTGTTTATATGACTTAGTTCTGCATTGTCTCCACCAGCATTGGAATCATGAACTGGGCCAGCTGAATCGTGACAGGGCTTTCCCGGCGGTTCTCTATGGCTTCGAGCTGCTCAATTTCATCGCTCTGATGGTTTGCTTGATCGATGATCGTGTGACACCCATCGCCATCAGTCCCATTGAGGCTGATCTCAGGGGCTGCTCATGAATGTCCCCTCGGGAGGACGTTTAGCCGTTGCTCTCATTCACCGATGCCGGACGCATGGAACCCAGTGTGTATTGCTGGCTCGTGATTCCAAGGATGACGATGGGCTTTGGTGACTGATTGATGCCGCTCACGAATCACTCAGAAAAGTCTCTGTGAATTGCTGCAGAAAGCAGGCATCGATTCAGGCCAGGGTTGCCCTAGAGGGAACGAACTCATGACCGAAGCCGTCACCGCCATAGCCTTGCTCGCAGGAGGCACTTTTGCCTGGGCAACCGCGGCTCTTACCCCAATCTCCAGTGTCTCTAATATCCCAGAAGTGGCACGCCCCATGGAAGAAATACTTCTGGTGCATTGTCGTAGCGGTGTGGGCCGGCGTTTTGTTGAACCAGGCCGGTTGCTCTGAAGGATCAGTTGAGAACCTAAGGTTCTCGAACCTGAGAGAGCACTGCAATGGGCGAATACGCCATCCCTATCCTGGCCACGATTGGGATCACTGTTGTGCTGACGGTCGCCACCGTCTGGCAGTTTCTTCAACCTAATGACGATGATTTCGGTGATATCAGTAAACGACCCAAGTGAGCTGGTTTCATCAGCTAATACCTAGTCGCCTAGATTGCAGCTGACGCTGCGCACATCATCAAGTCCCTCGAGAGCTTCTAGGAGGCGCATGCACTGGGCGGCTGTGTCGCTATCTGCGATATCAACGTTGGTGAGGGGGTGCCAGTGATGCCCCCACTGCTGCACCGGCCAGCCACGCTGTCTGAGTCCTTCTTGCAGCGATTCCAGCGCGGTGAAGGGGCCATGAACTACGGCGCCATCATCGAACATTTCATAGCCATCGGCCTCGAGCTCCATCAAGCTTTCGAGCAGCGCGTCCTCGGATATGGGGTGGTCGATGGCCTCTAAAATGACTTCGCTGCGATGTTCAAAGAGGTAGCCGACGCAGCCGCTTTCACCGAGATTGCCGCCGTTTTTGCTGAAGGCCAGCCTTAACTCGGCTGCGGTTCGGTTGCGGTTGTCGGTTAGTGCCTCAACCAGGACGGCCACACCGCCCGGTGCATAGCCCTCATAGCGGATTTCCTCGAGTTGATTGGCTCCGGCTCCTGCGCCTGAACCCTTGGCAATGGCCCGCTCGATGTTGGCCGCGGGCACCCCGGCGGCCTTGGCTTTGCTGATTGCAGTGCGCAGCTGGAAGTTGCCGGTTGGATCAGGGCCACCGCGGGCCGCCACGGTGATTTCTCGTCCAAGGCGGGTGAAGGCCGCTCCGCGTTTGGCATCCACCACCGCCTTGGTGCGTTTGATCTGGGCCCATTTGCTGTGGCCAGCCATCGGCTGATGCGGCGTGCGGCTTCGATGGGAAACGCTACCGCTGCAGTCCAATGTTTTCCGGCTGGTGTATTAGTACATGGAGGTTTTAGCCGGCTGCATCCAGTACCAGCTTGGGCTGCAGCAGGCCGTCTTCCCTGCTGCGCGCCATGCCAGCGAAACTGCCATCGGGTCTTGTGATCACAAGGGGTTGTCCGGCTTTGATGGGGGGATTCAGTTCCAGACGCTGGCCTCGAGTCCATCCCAGCCACTGCTCAGCATTCAGCCTCTGGGCTGGCAGGTGCACCAGAGCCTCCAGAGGCTCCACCAAAACTGTGTTGCTATCGACTGAGTCCAGGCTGCAGCTCTGCTTCAGATCAAATCCAAGGGCAAGGGTGCGCCGCAGGCTTTTCAGGGCTCCACCGCAGCCCAGCCGCTCTCCTAGGTCCCTGGCCAGCGATCGAACGTAGGTGCCGGCTGAGCATCGCAGCTGCAGCTGCATCACGCCTGTTGTTTGATCCCAGTTCAGCAGATGGAGTTCCTCAATCGAAACGGTCCGCTTGGGCAGCTCAAGATGCTCGCCCCGCCTCGTGCGTGCGTAGGCCCGCTCACCATCGACGTGCACCGCGCTGACCACGGGTGGACGCTGCTGCACGACTCCCTGAAAAGCGGCTAGCTGCTGCTCCAGTTCTGCATAGCTAAGTACTGGCCATGGGGCCTCCTCCAACACCTCGCCGCTGAGGTCATCAGTGCTGGTCCGCACTCCAAGCTGAATGGCTCCGTTGTAGGCCTTGGTGCCATCGAGATAGGGCAATAGCCGCGTGGCCGGCCCGACAGCAAGGGGCAGGACGCCCGTCACCTCAGGATCCAGGGTTCCGCCATGGCCGATGCGGCGCATGCCAAGCAGGCGACGTGCTTTGGCGACACAGTCATGTGATGTCAGCCCGGCTGGCTTATCGATGATCAGAAAGCCGCAGGGGGGCAAGCAGGAGGTCTCAGCCTTGCTCATGGAGCCCAATGTGGCACCGGCTTAAGTTGAGCAATGGCGTCTGAGTGGGTTGGCGGGTGGCAACGGCAGTGCAAGATCCCATCAGGGCCTTTCTGGACCATGGTTTCATGCTGCGGGAGCAGCTGGCCTGTTTTTTGCAGCTCTCTGCTGATGAGCTGGAACAGCGCCTGCCCAACAGCACCGAAGCCCTCGCTTCAGCCCATCCTGGTGCCCTTGATCCTTCTGAAGCAGAGTCTTTTTACGAATCAGAGGTTGGAGACGGCCATCTCTATGAATTGGCTGCCTGGCATCTGGGCAGCGCCGATTACATCGCTGACACCTTGCGCCTTCAGGCCGAGATCGCCCATGGCCAGCATCTTGATTTTGGTGGTGGCATCGGCACCCATGCGCTGGCGGCAGCTCAGCTCAAGGCTGTTGATCATGTTTGGATGGTGGAGCTCAACGGCAGCAATCGCCGCTTTGTTCAACATCGAGCCGAGGCTCTAGGCCTCAGCCACAAGCTCACCTGCTTGCGGGATCTTGAGGCCGCTGAGCTCCCAAAAATATTTGACAGCTTGACCTGCCTGGATGTGCTCGAGCATCTGGCGGATCCCTCGGCGCAATTGAAATGCTTTGCCCAGCGCCTCAAGTCTCAAGACGGCGTGGCTCTGCTCAATTGGTATTTCTTCAAGGGACATCACAATGAGTACCCCTTTCATTTTGATGATCCGGAGATGGTGAACCTGTTCTTCTCCACACTGCAGGATCTCTATCTGGAGCGTTTCCATCCCCATCTCATTACTGCCCGCACTTACGCATTGCGCTGATGCTGCTGAGGCTGATTGTCTTTAAAAAACTGCTGGTGGCCCTTGTCCTTTTTGCAGTGTCGCTGCTTTCTCTGGTAGGTAGTCGACGTTATGACCAGCTTCCTGATTTGATGCAGGAACTTACTGAAACAGACCATACCTTGCTAGCAGCTCTAGTGAACCGAGGCCTGGATGAAGGGGTCTGGCGTCTGCAGGTCACGGCACTGGTCAGTGGTCTCTATGGACTTGTGATCACTGTGGCTGCCATTGGCACTTTGCGAGGCAAAGCCTGGGGTGAGTGGCTGCTACTGGCTGTGCTGCTTTCAAGCCTGCCAGTAGAAGTGCTTGAGCTCATTAAAAAACCCTCCACAGTTCACGTCGCGTTGCTCACGATCACTGTGATGGGTTCTTTGCTTTTGGGCCTGCAGTTGCGCCGGCGCAGGATCAGATAGGTGTGACCCTGATGCGCTTGCGCTCGTGGGTGTTACGGCGAATGGTCTCGAAGCTCACGATGCCATCCACTAGGGCAAAGAGGGTGTCGTCCTTGCCCTGACCAACGTTGACTCCAGGCAGTACGGAGGTGCCGCGTTGGCGGATCAGGATGGAGCCCGCACTGACGGTCTCTCCGCCGTAGCGCTTAACGCCCAATCGTTTGGCGTTGGAGTCGCGCCCGTTGCGGGTTGAGCCTGTGCCTTTCTTGTGTGCCATGAGTCAGGGGAATTGGAGGGAACGAGAGGATGGGGTCGCTTGACTCAGCTCAGAGGCTTTCCGCCGACGGTGATTGATTCGACCATCACGCGGGTGAGCTCTTGGCGATGACCGTTCTTGCGACGGGTCTTCTTCTTTTTTCGCATTTTGTACACGATTACCTTAGGTCCACGGCGGTGGGCCAGCACCTTGAGGTTGACCGATGCGTCCTTGACATAAGGCTTTCCAAGTGTGGTGCCTGCTTTGCCGCTGACCAGGAGCACATCGCTGAAGGTGATCGCGCTGCCGACCTCAGCGCTGATGCGATCCACGTCGTAATAACGGTTGGGCTGGAGCCAGATTTGGGTGCCTGAGGCTTCGACAATGGCGTACTGATCGCCAATCGCGCTTTCGGAAGCTGTTGCCTTGGCCTCAGGCTTTTTGGCAGCAGCCTTGGCTTGTGTTGCAGCCTCTTTTGACTCAGCCTCTGCGGCACTGGCAGCCTTTTTGCTGCTCTTGCTTGGGGTTGCTTCGCTCATGACGCGGCTCAGGGCATGGCCAGGCAGATCACAGGGATCTTTGGGCCCGGCGCACGGCCCAATCGAAAGACAAACAATGATCCTGCCTGATTGCTTTTCCTTCCGTCAACACTGAGAGCTCAAGAATTGGTATTCGCTCGCCGCTATGGCGCCGTCAGAGCTGGTCATCGGTGCGTTGGTCCGCAACGAACTGTTGCTCAAGTCCAGTCGTCAATGGCTCCAAGAGGGTGGTCGTTTTCGACTGGATGTGATTCCTCTGGAGAGTGAACAGCTGTTCGTTCAGCTCCAGAGCCGTTGGGATGGTCTTGACGGTGTGCTCATCGAGCAGGGGGCTCTTGATCTGAACGGTCTTGAGCAGTTGCGAGCTCAGGTCATGCTTCTGCCAGCCGTCGTTTTGGGGAATGTCACAGGCGATGTGACTTACCACGAAGCTGAGGTTCATCTTCAGGCCGATCAGCTCGAGCAGTTGCCTTACACACTCGATGCTGCCGTATCGCGATTTCTGGAGCGACGGGTGCTTCGAGACCGCGCCGGTGAGGCACCGTTTGCCGCCAATGCCGAGCAGTGGCGCCTGACTCAGCGCCTTGAGGAGCGAGTTGGCTACCTGGGGGTCTTCTACAAGCGCGATCCCCGACTGTTCCTTCGAAATCTTCCTTCTGAGGAACGTCAGGATTTACTCGCATCGCTCGAGCGCAGTTACAGGGATGTGCTTTTGAGCTATTTCCGTGACCCGCCAGCGGCCAACCAAGCCATCGAAAGTTTTGTCAATACAGCATTCTTCTGCGATCTGCCCATTACCAAGGCTGTTGAAATTCACATGAATTTGATTGATGGCTGGTCCAAACAGCTAGCGCTTGAGGGCCATCAGAGTGAGTTTCTCCAGGATTACCGCCTTGCTCTGTTGGATGTGATGGCTCATCTTTGTGAGATGTACCGTCGCTCGGTGCCTCCAGAGAGCGCCAGTGGGCCCGCCCCCCGCTCCAGCACCGCGACCCTGCAGCCGCAGGAGGAGACCCAGTCATGAGCCCGCGCAAGACCTACATCCTCAAGCTCTACGTGGCTGGTAATACCCCAAATTCCATGCGTGCTCTCAAGACGCTTAGGAACATCCTTGAGACTGAATTTTTGGGTGTTTATGCCCTCAAGGTGATTGATGTGCTCAAGCAGCCCCAGTTGGCGGAGGAGGACAAAATCTTGGCAACTCCGACGCTGGCGAAGATCCTTCCACCGCCGGTCCGCCGCATCATCGGTGATTTGTCCGATCGTGAGCGAGTTCTGATCGGCCTTGATCTTCTCTATGAGGAACTCAGTGATGATTCCAATGCTCAGGCCCTCAGCGACTTTTCTGAATAGTCTGTCTTTATGACCAGTCCGTCGATGCCAGAGCAAGCCCCAGAGATGCGCCTGAGTCAGGTGCAGAAACTGCCCACAGGAATTGAGGGCTTCGATGATGTCTGCCAAGGCGGTCTGCCCATTGGTCGCTCAACCCTGATCAGTGGTACCTCTGGTACTGGTAAGACAGTCTTTTCACTGCATTTCCTCTACAACGGCATTCAGCATTTCGACGAACCGGGAATCTTTGTCACGTTCGAGGAATCACCGCTGGATATCCTCCGTAATGCCGCCAGCTTCGGCTGGGACCTGCAGTCAATGGTCGATAACGACAAGCTCTTCATCTTGGATGCTTCTCCTGATCCAGAGGGTCAGGATGTGGCCGGCAACTTCGATCTCTCTGGTCTGATCGAGCGGATTAACTATGCCATCCGCAAATACAAGGCCAAGCGTGTTGCGATTGATTCGATTACTGCTGTGTTCCAGCAGTACGACGCCGTTTCAGTGGTCCGCCGTGAGATTTTTCGTCTGATCGCCCGCCTCAAGGAAATCGGCGTCACCACCGTGATGACGACCGAGAGGATTGATGAATATGGACCCATTGCCCGCTATGGGGTCGAGGAGTTCGTTTCGGACAACGTGGTCATCCTGCGCAATGTTCTGGAGGGCGAACGCCGCCGTCGTACTTGCGAGATTCTGAAACTGCGTGGCACCACGCACATGAAGGGTGAGTTCCCCTTCACGATGGGTGCCCACGGCATCAGCATCTTCCCGCTTGGGGCGATGCGACTCACCCAACGCTCGTCCAATGTCCGCGTCAGCTCGGGTGTTCCACGGATTGACGAGATGTGCGGTGGGGGCTTTTTCAAAGATTCCATCATTCTTGCTACCGGTGCCACGGGTACTGGCAAGACCTTGCTCGTGAGCAAGTTTCTTGAGGATGCCTGCGCTAACAAGGAGCGTGCCATCCTCTTTGCCTATGAGGAATCACGTTCTCAACTGCTGCGCAATGCCACCAGCTGGGGAATTGATTTTGAGCAGATGGAATCGGATGGCTTGCTCAAGATTATCTGTGCCTATCCCGAATCCACCGGCCTCGAGGATCACCTGCAGATCATCAAAACTGAGATCAGTCAGTTCAAGCCATCACGTATGGCAATTGATTCGCTCTCAGCTCTAGCCCGCGGTGTATCTCACAACGCATTCCGACAGTTTGTGATCGGGGTGACTGGGTACGCCAAACAGGAAGAGATTGCTGGCTTCTTTACCAATACCTCAGAGGAGTTCATGGGTAGCCATTCGATTACTGACTCCCACATCTCCACAATTACAGACACTATTCTGTTGCTGCAGTACGTCGAGATACGTGGTGAGATGTCCCGTGCCCTCAACGTCTTCAAGATGCGTGGTTCCTGGCATGACAAAGCTATAAGAGAATTTGTTATCACCGGCAACGGTCCTGAAATCAAGGACTCCTTCGCCAACTTCGAGCGAATTATCAGCGGTGTTCCCCATCGCATTACCACTGATGAGCGCAATGAATTGGCGCGTATTGTGCGAGGTGTTGAGAGCGATCCCATCTGATCACCGCCTCAATCTCAGACCATGGCAGCAGCTTTGCGTTCGGCGCTGATAATCAGTTCGTCGGTGTCAGCTCCTTCAAGGGGCAGGTCAAACCAGAAGGTAGTGCCCACATCTAATTCACTGACCATGTGAATATCGCTGCCGTGCTTTTGAAGGATGCCGCGAACGATTGACAACCCCAGTCCTGTTCCCGCCTCGGTGTGGACTGCGTTCTCGACTCGGTAAAAACGCTCGAATACTCGACGGCAGTCTTCTTCACTGATGCCGCTGCCGCTGTCGGCAACCTCGACGCGCAGCCGGGGCATGGGAGATGAAGCATCACCAGGCTGTAGAGGACAGCTGTCCGGCCATGGATAGGCACGTAGTTGGACCATGTCGCCAGTTGAGCTGAACTTCACCGCATTACCGACCAGGTTGTCGAATACTTGCAACAGCAGGTCGTAGTTACCGCAGACCCTTGGCAGTGAAGGCGCAACCTGCAAATCCAGCGTGACCCCTTTGTCCTCGGCATTGAGTTTGTAGCTCCGCAAGGTTTGCTCCATGGCAGCACCCAGTTCAATCGGTTCGAAACTCCAGACCCGATCAGATTCGAGGCGAGAGAGGTCGAGCACGTCATTGACGAGCCTGGTCAGTCGATCCGTTTCGGCATTGGCGGTGGCAAGGAACTCACGGGTCATTTCCTCATCAAGCTGATCCCCCATGTCGTGAAGCGTTTCGACGTAGCTCTTGATGTTGAAGAGCGGAGTGCGCAATTCATGGGAGACGTTGCTGATAAAACGACTCTGCGCAGCATTGAGTTCGACTTCGCGAGTTAGGTCCTGCACGGTTACGGCGATGCCCTTGAGGGTTTCACCACTGCCATCACGCACGGCCTGTAGGACAAGGCGGAGGGTGCGGCTTGGCTCTTTGGTCGTGCAGCGCACCTCGGCGCTGTCGCGGTTGCCACTTAGCATGTTTTCCAGGGGATCCTGCAGTTCCATTCGCAGCAGGTCCGGGAGCAGGGTTAGTAGGTTCATGCCATCCAGCCGTCTGCCCTCCAGACGGAACAGCCGCCGAGCTGTCGGGTTGGCCAGCACGACCTGGCCCTGGGGATCCAGCAGAAGTGCACCATCGGCCATGGTGGCTATGAGGGACTGCTGTTTCACCTGAGCAGCCGTGAGTTCTTCGATATTGGCCTCGTCGTAATCCTCGAGCTTGGCGGCCATGGTGTTGAAGCCATTGAGCAGTTCACCGAGCTCTCCCCCAACGGGGAGAGCGATGCGAGCGCCGAAATTGCCATCGGCGACTGAGCGGACACCTCGCAGCAGTTCTTTCACTGGACGTGTGATTGTCAGCGCGTTGAAGACCGCCCCGAGGATCACCAGCACCCAGATGGAGACAAAGACGGCGACGGTGACGTTGCGTGTCAGCGCTGCACTAGCAAGAACAGCTTCATTGGGGTTGACCCCAAGAGCCATCACCCCGAGGTAGCGATCACCACTCACCATTGGTACGAACACGTCGGTCACCAAGCCGTCTGGGGTGAGGTGCTGACGGATTAGTGGGTTCTGGGGGCGCTGGCGTAGATCTTCGGGTAGCTCTAGGCGACGACTCAGCAGCAGGTCATTGCTGCTGTCCACTCTGCTGATGGGAATTCCGAGATAGATGATTCCCTCAGGGTCGGCGTAAAAGATGTACCGAAGGCTGCGACTACTGCGCCAGAACTCCTCGGTCACACGGGCTAGCTCACGGTCACGGCCCTCAACGGCAAGGGGCGTGACGTTGCTGGCTAGTAATAGGCCTAGATCGCGTGCATATCTGGTATCACCCATGCGGGCTTCCATCTGGATGCCGTTGAGTGCAAAGAAGGTGAGGCCGGTCATGACGATGCTCACCACAAGGGTCGCCACCGCGAGCAACTTTGTCTGCAGGCTGAACTCCGCCCACCAAGCCGCAAAGCGCTCCGGCAGGCTTTTTGTTGCGACACTCGTGGGAAGTGAGCTGCTCAGGACTAAAACGATGCTGCGTCCAGCCTAAGGACGTCGCACCTGATGACCGATGTCCCGTCTGAAGTGCATCCCGTCAAAGTTCACCTGAGCCAAACGGCTGTAGGCAGCTGAGAATGCTGCATCGAAGTCCTCACCCTGGGCAACAGCAGCCAAAACTCGGCCACCGCTGGTGTGCAAGTTCCCATTGTCGGCTCGGACACCGGCATGAAACAACTGGGAATAGCTGTCATTGTTTGAAAGATCAGCACCTGAGTCGCTGATGCGATCTCCCAGTCTTGTTGCTTCTGGATAGCCCTGGGCAGCAGCTACGACACAGGCACTGCAAACGCTTGTGATGTTCAATTCAGGTGCCTGATCCAGACGCCCTTCGGCGCAGGCCAGCAACACCCCAGCCCAGTCACCGTCCAGTAATGGCATCAAGGTCTGGCATTCAGGATCTCCAAAGCGACAGTTAAATTCGATTACTTTTGGGCCGCTGTTCGTGAGCATCAGTCCGGCGTAAATCACACCGCGATAGTCAATTCCTTTTTGCTGCAGTGCCGCTACGACAGGCTCAAGAATTTCAGTACGTACTTGCTGGAGGCCTTGTTCATCAAGCAGTGGTGCTGGGGCATAGGCGCCCATGCCACCTGTGTTGGGACCAATGTCTCCTTCGCCGATGCGTTTGTGATCCTGGGCTGGCGGCAAGAGCAGCAGCTCCCGCCCGTCGCAGAGAGCAAAGATTGAGACTTCAGGTCCTTCCAGTCGCTCCTCCAGCACCACACGGCTGCCTGCTTGACCAAACCGACCGGAGAAGCATTCGGCAATCGCGGCAAGTGTCTCCTCGCAGCTGACAGTGACAGTCACCCCCTTTCCCGCTGCCAGCCCGTCAGCCTTGACCACCAGAGGCCGCCCATAGGAATTGGCGATGGCTGCTCCTTCCTCGGCGTTTGTGGCTACCCAGAACCCAGCAGTCGGCACCCCGGCCTCCTGCATCAGTTGCTTGGCCCACTCTTTGCTGGCTTCGAGTTGAGCCCCGTCGGCTCCTGGGCCAAAGACAGAGATCCCAGCCTTGCGGAGCTCATCCGCCAGGCCTGCCGCCAGGGGTGCCTCCGGGCCGATCACCACCAGCTCGATGGCGTTTTTGCGGCAGGCCGCGATCAGCTCAGGGCTATTACCCGCAGCAATGCTCAGCCTCTTACAGCCTGGGATTGTGTCGCTGCCGCCATTGCCTGGCGTGATCCAGACCCTCGGCTGATGACCGCTTCGGGCCAAGGCCCAGGCCAGTGCATTCTCCCGGCCACCTTCACCAACGACTAACACCCGCTCCACAGCCATACTTGCTCCGAGCTTTTGCGCCGCTTTGCTCTTCACCTTTAACGCGGCAATGGTCCCGGCCCTGATCAGTGGATCACTTCTGGCTGCAGTTCCAGTGGCGGAACAGCGCCAGGCTCCAGCCCGCTCGGAAGAAGCCTTTGCGGAGCTTTTGCAGACTGGTGATCGCGCCCAACTGGTGGCGGGCTGCCGAGAGTCCCTCGATGAGGGGTTGAACAATCGCCTGCGCGAGCTGCGGTTGCGCTTGCTGGAGCTCAATGCCGATACAGACAGCCTTCAGGTGGTCTTTGCCGACACCCGTGCTCTGTTGACCTGTAGAGCTCCCGATGCAGCTCTCAAGGTGCTGGAGCGCATCAGTCCAGATGCAGATGCTGAACGTCAGCAATGGCTGCAATTGCAGTGGCAGGCTGCCTCTGCTGGCTTGGATCTGCGTCGTGCTGCTTTGGCTTTGCAGCGCCTCAGCGATGGTTCGGCAGCTTCCTTGAACAGCATTCAGCTATCGGTTTCTCTGCCCTCTGAGGTGGGGGCAGAACCAACATTGCGATCTGCTCTTGATCTGCAGGCTGCTCAGTTGGAGGCAATGGGCGATCTCAGTACCGCTTCATCTCTGTTGCAGCAGGAGGCTGAAACGGGAGTTGCGACGGCCCGACGTCTGCAGCAGGCGGCCCGCTTGATGGAAGACCAGGGGAAGTTGGTGCAGGCTGAGCAGCTTGTGGCAAGCAGCATTGACCTGGCTGCTGCTGCATCAGCCTGGTCTCTGAGCAGTTCATTGCTCGAGGATCAGCGCCGCTATCAGCTTGCTCTTTTGGATCTGCCGGGGGCAGCCGCTACTAATGCACGCCGCATCCGTTTGACCCGTCGCATTGGCGATGGCATGGGAGAGCGATCGGCCCTGCTTGCCCAGCTGGCGGATGGCACGGCAGACCCTCCAAGGGCTCAGCAATTGATTGATCGCCGTGATCCGCTTGAGCGCCGACGCGGTGCTCTGCTGGATGCTCTCCTTAGCCTCGAAGAAAGCCGTGAGCATGCCGGGGCGACTGATCTGGCTCGCTTGGATCTGGCTACTCAGGTGGCGATTGCGCTTGGGCATCGTGAGCGAGCGTTAGACCTCTTGGCCGAATTGGAGCGTCAGGCGCGTTTGCAGGACCTCCCTTGGTTGAGGGATCGCGCTAATCGCATGGCGCTAACGCAGTCGGTCGGCAATCCTCTGAGAAGGCTTGAAGCCCTTGAGCAGCGTCAGCGCGAGCTCCTGGAAGATCCTGCTCTGAAACTGGGAATCACCGCTGTACTGGATCCAGAGCGGCCGCTACGGCAGCTGGAGCAATTCCAACGCCAGGAATTAGCCGCTGCCCGTCAGGAACAGCGCTTTGGCAATGATCCATTCCCAGGCAGCTACGCCTTGCCACAACTGCTGGAGGATTTGGCACGACTGGACCAGGCACGTTTTGAGAGCGGTAGCTGGCAGTTGCCGCCATCGCAGTTCGGCGAGCTTTCCCGCATCCTCAGCGCTGAGCAGAAGGACCTCGAACAGTCCCGCCTGAACGCAGTTCTGACCAGTCTGGAGCTCGATAGCGCGGAGCTGCAGCAGGGCCAGATGCTCTTTGCGGAATTCGTCCGGAAGCTCAACGAGCGTGAGTTGCTTGCCAAGGCTCGACAGCAGGATTTGGATGCGGGTCAGCTCAATGCGGATGCAATTCAGCAGCAGGCCAGATGGCTGGCCTTGGAGCAGGATCTTGATCTGAACGGTGAGCTACTCCGGAACTTGGCCGGTTACGGCCGCTCGCCAGCCGGTTTAGATGTGCTCAACAAGTTGCACCATCAGCAGGACCTGGTGCGTCTCTTGAAGCGTCAGAAGGAAGAGCAGCTTCTTGCCCAGGAGCGCCTTGAATTGCTTGAGCTCTTGGCCCTTCAATCCAAGGAATACTGGGATCCCAATGTCATGCCTGTGCCCGCAGAGCAGCGTGCCGTTGCTTTGACCCAACAGTGGCGTGTGTTTCGACGGGATCCCAGCCTCACTTCAGCGCTTCTCCTGCAGCAGCAGGCGGCGGCCATTGGTGAAGAGGCTGTTGAGCTGGAAGCACTGCGGATGCAGTTGGCCCAGTTATTGCCTCGAGGTAGTGCAGATCCAGAAATGTTGCAGCAGTTGCAGGAACTGGAGCTGCGTTTACGGTCACCACAAGCCCGTGGTGGCCATTTCGGCCCCTCCCCCCCAAGCCGATGAACCCACTGCAGCCGGCGGAACTGCTCCATGAAGGCAAGGCCAAAAAGGTCTTTCTCACCAATCGCCCCGATGTGGTGGCCGTTCAGTTCAAAGACGATGCCACTGCTTTTAACGCCCAGAAAAAAGCACAGCTTTCTGGCAAAGGACTACTGAACTGGGAGATATCAGCTCGCCTGTTTGAGGCTTTGGAAGCGGAGGGTATCTCCAGTCATTACCTCGGTTGCCTCGGCCCGGGATGGATGGTGGTGCAGCAGGTGGAAATCATCCCAGTGGAGGTGGTGTTGCGTAATCGGGCCGCAGGCTCGCTCTGCCGACAGACTCCGATCACCCCCGGCACGCCGCTTGAGTCGCCACTTTTGGATCTCTATTACAAGGATGATGATCTCGGTGATCCTCTTTTGACGGAAGCGCGTTTGGAGCTCTTGGGGCTGTTGCGCAAGGAGGAAAGGGATGAGATTGAGCGCATTGCAAGGGCCGTGAATTCAGCGCTGCAGAAGCTGTTGGCAGCCCTGAAGATTGAGCTGGTGGATTTCAAGCTTGAGTTTGGACGCAGTCCCAGTGGCGAGCTGATACTGGCGGATGAAATCAGTCCCGATACTTGTCGGCTTTGGGATGCCGGCTCTGCAGAGGCTGAATCTGAGAGCCGCATTCTCGACAAGGATCGTTTTCGCAAGGATCTTGGCGGCGTTGTCGAGGCCTATGGGGAGGTCCTCAAACGGGTCCAAGGCATGGGGTCAGCACCCAGGCAGTACCGGTAAGTTCAGCCGA
>CAJWXK010000015.1 GCA_913048995.1 uncultured Synechococcus sp.
ACACCCAGCATGTGGAAGGGGTGCATCAGGATGTTGTGCTCAGCCTGGAACACCAACATGAAGTTGAAGGTGCCAGAAATGCCCAGGGGCATGCCATCAGAGAAGGAACCCTGACCGAAGGGGTACACCAGGAAAACAGCCATCGCTGCAGACAGCGGAGCGCTGTAAGCGACGCAGATCCAGGGGCGCATGCCCAAGCGGTAGGAGAGCTCCCACTGGCGGCCCATGTAGGCGGAGATACCGATCAGGAAGTGGAAAACCACCAGCTGATAAGGACCACCGTTGTAAAGCCACTCATCAAGGGAAGCAGCTTCCCAGATGGGGTAGAAGTGCAAGCCGATGGCATTGCTGCTCGGGATCACAGCACCCGAGATGATGTTGTTGCCGTAGATGAAAGAGCCAGCAACAGGCTCACGGATGCCGTCGATATCAACCGGGGGAGCGGCGATAAAGGCAATGATGTAGCAGGTGGTAGCCGCCAGCAGGCAGGGGATCATCAGAACGCCGAACCAGCCCACATAAATGCGGTTGTCGGTGTTAGTGACCCACTCGCAGAAGTTCTGCCATGCACTCTGGCGGCCGCTGCGTAGGGCAGTAGCCATGAGAACAGTTAAGTGGAGATAAATACCGCTTGAAGACAAGCGGTGTCGACAAAATAAAAGCGCAACAGGCCCGGCGCAAAAACCTTTTTAAAAGTTCAAAAAGTTATGTTGCGCAATGCGTTAACTAGTTTGCGGAATGTAAAGAGAGGTCGGCCTTTGTTGCGTTTTGTTGAGCAAGCCACTGGCGGGCCTGGGTTGCAAAACCTGGCCAATCGAGACGTTCCTGCTCAACAGCCGAAGCAACAAGCAGAGGAAGTTTCTGTTTGAGAGAAGGCAATTCAGAGTCAGGAACCCCGGCAGCAAGCGCCAGGTAGTCCGCCATCGAGCGGGCCACAACGCGGGTGAAATAAGCCGCAGCCAAGGCCTGCAACGCACCACCCACCATCCAGGTGGCTCCATGGAGCTTGAGCACACCAGCCATGGCCTGACTGCCCCACTCAAGCGCGCCGAGGCCAAGGGCTGTACGCCCCAACTCCACTGCGGCAGCTTGCAGCTGTTCAGAGGTCCACTGACACTGCCAAAGCTCAGCCATTTCCTTGAGCAGCAGTCCGTTGACGACCGTCAACAAGAGAAGGTCAGCGGAGGGAAGCGGCGAGGCAAAGACACCCCCTGCCACCAACCACTGACTGCGAAGCACCAACGGCTGCAGCCGGGAGCGGCGAGCACCCTCAAGTTCAACCTGCCAGCGACCATGCAGCTGACGCAAACAGCGCACTTGGGTCAAAGCCCGCTGTCGGCCCAGGGGCAGAGACTCAATCGGCAATGGCTGCAGACGGCTCCCGAGAGGGAAACGCTCACCAAGCTGTAAACGCCACTGTTCCAAGACAGCAGAATTCTGCTCAAGGTTCAGATCATCGAGAGGAGCAAGCACCAGCAATGGAAGATCCTCAGGGGCAGCCTCAAGCCAGCGGAGGTCTGCAGCTGTGGGTGCCCCCTGAAGCAGATAGATCAGCTGATCGCACTGCAGAAGTTCCTCAGGCCAGTTCCACTCACTAGGTGCTAGGGGCAGTGAGCGGGCCAGATGTAACTGCAACGGTGCCGAACCGCGGAAGTGATTTTTTAGAAGCTCGAGGACTTGAGAATCAGCCTCGGCACCAGCCAAAACAATGTGTCGATCACTCCGGATGGCCAGAGCCTCAAGACGCTGCAATTCTTCGTTGCGACCGTCGAGGGGAAGTTCCAAGGCCGCGAATTGATGCAATAAGGCCTGGCAATGCCCAAGCAACTCGTTCGGAGAACTGGGAAGACGATCACTCACTTCAATTCTTTTGCTGCCAAGCCACCAGAAACCTGCAGCAGCAGCTGCAAGAAGGCCCGTCGAGCCCAGGCTGGTGTGGAGCAAATCACCAACAACAAGTCCACCGCCAACGAGCGCTGAACCCAGCAGCAACGGACGCACGGGCAGACGCAGAGGCAGGGAAAACATGGAGGCCCGGACACCTCAACCTGTCTACCCCCCCTTGAGCGCAATGGAAGGGTGACTGTGCTGTTCCGTTTACCGGGCAGCGTGAATAGCTTGAGCAGCGATGACAGCTCCATTCCCCTCTTTGCCCCTGCTGCCGCGACTGCAGCAGCAACTCAGGATCTGCCAAGCGCGGGTTATGGACGCTGACGAGTGGCATGGCAATTTGCCTGTTCCGGTCCTGGACCGCAGCTGGTTGCAACTCGAAGTAATTGGCGTCGGCCAGCTGCTGGAACGATTCCCAGCAGACAGCTCGGCCCATGCCCCTGAGCTAATCCGTTTTCGCTCCCTGCTTCAACAAAACATGCCAGCTGATGAAGCTGAGCAGCAGTGCTGGGATGAGTTCGGCCCCGAGGCCTGCCATTTGGCCCTGAGGCGGTTCTGGTTGTCGCAGCAACGGCCAACCCAACTTTGGTCGTTGGAGGATTACCTCGAGCTGATGGGCCGCTACCGCGACAGCTTCAGTGAAGAATCGCGCGTCATGCCACTGCTGGTACTACCAAGAAGTGATGATCCCCAGCGGTTGCAGTGTCACTGGATCTGATCAACGGACCTGCCGATAGGCCAAACTGAGCCGCTGCAGTGTGTGCTGGGCGTCATGTCCGAACAGGACCGGGAACAGTGGGGCGGTGGACGCTCACAAGGCGGACGCTCCGAAGGCGGGCGTCGCGAGGGAGGACGTCGTTCAGGAGATCAGCGCGATAGCGGTGGTGGTGGCTTCCGAATTCGACTAAGCGATAACGAACTGCAGGCGGCTCGCACGTTGCAGGAGGCCTTCCAGTTGCGATCCACTGTGGCGGTGCTGGGTTTCAGCCTGCGCACCATGGCCCAGTTGCTTGAGCAAGGAGCTCTTGATGAGGTCATCAGCCAGCAGCGACGCGGAGGCGGAGGCGGTCGTCCCCCTCGCGGAGAACGACGAGATGGTGGCGGTGAAGGGCGCAACCAGCGGGGTCCCCGTCCTGATCCTTTTGCTCGCCCAAGCAAACCCCCCGCGCCGGAAACAGAAGCCGAAGCTGAGTCCGTTGCTGACGCCACCATTGAGGCAGCTTCTGAAGAGACCCCTGCGGATGCCCCGACTGAGGCAGCGCCCACCGATGCGGCTGCTGAAGCGAGCACCGATGTCACCAGCGAGGCCACGGCCACAGAGGCCTGATGAGCACGCCCAGGGTTCTTTCGGGCGTTCAGCCCACCGGATCACTGCACCTGGGCAACTGGCTCGGCGCAATCCGCAACTGGGTTGATCTGCAGCAGAGCCACGACACGTTCTTCTGTGTCGTGGATCTGCACGCGGTGACCGTGCCCCACGACCCAGCCCAACTAGCAGCCGACACACGCTCGACGGCAGCGCTCTACCTGGCCTGTGGGATCGACCCGAATCAGTCAACGGTGTTCGTTCAAAGCCAAGTCAGCGCCCACGCAGAGCTGGGCTGGCTACTGAACTGCGTCACACCGCTGAACTGGCTTGAGCGGATGATCCAGTTCAAGGAAAAGGCTCTCAAGCAAGGGGACAACGTCTCGGTCGGGCTGCTGGATTACCCGGTGTTGATGGCAGCAGACATCCTTTTATATGACGCTGATCTGGTTCCTGTAGGCGAGGACCAAAAACAACACCTTGAGCTAGCCAGGGACATTGCCCAGCAGCGCATCAACAGCCGTTTCGGCAGTGATGAACAACCGGTGCTCAAGGTCCCTAAACCGATGATTCTCAAAGACGGCGCCCGGGTCATGAGCCTCACCGATGGCACCGCCAAGATGAGCAAGAGCGATCCGAACGAAAGCTCACGCATCAATCTCCTCGATCCTCCAGAGCTGATCACGAAGAAGATCAAGCGGGCCAAGACCGATCCACAGATGGGCCTGGAGTTTGACAACTCGGAACGCCCTGAGGCAGACAACCTGCTGGGTCTCTATGCCTTACTCAGTGGCGCTGGTCGCGAAGCGGCCGCCAGCGAGTGCGCCGGTATGGGCTGGGGGAAGTTCAAGCCCCTGCTCGCCGAGACGGTGGTGGAAGCACTGAGACCGGTCCAGGAGCGATACCAGAGCATCCAGGCCGACCCCGCTGAGCTTGATCGGGTGCTGGCCGCAGGCCGCGATCGCGCCGCCACCGTCGCTAACACCACCCTCGAGAGGGTCAAAGCATCGATGGGATTCCTGCCAGGGACAGCCCGCAGCTAATTGATTGATTGAGCAAAGATAAAATTAGCTTATCGATACAGGCTCGCTTAGCAGCTATTCAGTCTCTGCTCAGAGCATTTCCAGAAACCAGGAGAACCCTCTCAGCAATGGGTCTTACGCGTCTTACTTGTCACGGATGACTGTCCACTTCGTGAGCTAGGACGCACTGTCTATCTGGCAACCCCCTTCCAAAGCTGCACACCTAAATAACCCTTAATCCGAAAAACTATCCGTCCGTCCGACTCAGTTCGACTGCATGGATCTGGCTCTACGCCTCCGTTCCGGCTTTGGCCTCGGCTTGTGCGCCCTCAGCGCCGCTCTGACCATCAGCGCCGGCGAAAGCGCCACCAACCTGCAAGGGGCTATGGCAGCCCGACTGACCGCTGCCCGTGAGCTGCGCTCACAGCAGCAACAGCAGACCTATGTGGTGACGCCTGAGCGCAAAGCACTGCTTAACACCATCCGTTACGCAGAAGGGACCTGGAAACAAGGGGAACAGGGCTATCGCACCCTCTATGGCGGCAGCACTTTTGACAGCTACGACAAGCACCCTGAGCGGGTGATCGTGAAGCGCTACACCAGCGCAGCAGCTGGCGCTTACCAGTTCCTGCCACGCACCTGGGCCATGGCGGCCCGCAAGTTGGATCTATTGGACTTCGGTCCACGCAACCAGGACCAGGCAGCTCTGTTCCTGATCGAGCGCCGCGATGCCCTCGATGAGGCTGACGCCGGTGAACTGACTCCCCAATTGCTGGCCAAGCTTGCACCGGAATGGGCTTCCCTACCAACGCTCAAAGCACGCAGTTACTACGGACAGCCCGTCAAAAAGGCCGTGGATCTGCAGGAGTTCTACGAAGACAACCTCGAGGTGCTGAGGCGCCAAGCCGCACAGAATGGCCCCATACCACTGCGTTTCAGCTGAGGCTTAGGCGGGGGCAAGTTCAGCGATCATCGCGGCAAGCTCCTCGGAGCTAAAGCGGTAAACCTCACTGCAGAATTGACAGGTGAGCTCAGCACCCCCGTCTTCCTCCAGCATTTCAGTGAGCTCCTCGCGCCCGAGGAGGGTCAAGGCTCCTGCGCTTCGCTCCCGGGTGCAGGGGCAGTGAAAACGCACCGGCTGTACCGCTTGTTCATCAGCGAGCATTTCTGCATCTAGATCAGGGAAAACATCGCGCAGAAGCTGGCGCAGATCCCCCCCGCAGGCCTCGAATCGCTCACTGAAGCGTGTGATTTCACTGCAGCGCTCCTCCAGCAGAGCGACCAGGGCTGGCTCCTGCGCCGCCTTGGGAAGAACCTGAACCAGCACACCACCGCAGCTGACGATGCCGCTCGAGTCAATCCGCTCACCCACAAACACTGCTGATGGGGTCTGCTCGGAATGCAGCAAATAGGAAGCGACGTCCTCGCCAATACAACCGCTCACCAACTCCACAGTGCTGCTGTAGGGCGGACCAAAGCCGTCATCGCGCATCACGTGCAAATAGCCAGTGCCTAAGGCTTGACCAAAATCAAACTGGGCAGGGTTCCCCACCAGATCAAGCTCCAGATCGGGCTGTCCAACATGGCCGCGCACGGTGCCATCACGACCGGCATCCACCACCAGACCCCGTAAAGGGCCATCGGACTGCACCCGCAGATTGACCCGTCCGTGCGCCACCTTCATTGAGCTGGCCAACAGGAGCCCTGCCGTCATTCCCCGGCCAAGCAGGGCGCTGGCCAAATAGGACAGTCCGTGGCGCTCCCTTGCTGTCGCTGCGGCGGCGGTGGTAGAGACCGCCACCATGCGGATACCACCACCGGCAGCTGTCGCTCGCACCAACTGATCACCCATGCCCAACAGCTCCCAGTGGTGCTCGAGCGAGTTTTTATAGCAAGCGGTTCCAGACCTCAGGGCAGGGGAAGGGGAGAGCAGATGCCCTGTCGCAACTGCCAGCGCTCCGTTGCAACCGCGCCAAAGACCTCCGGCTCATGGGTGACGATCAGCACCAAACGCTCTGCTGCCAGCCGACCGACAAGGCCGACCAAGTCCTGGCGCACGGACCAATCAAGGCCTGCACTGGGCTCATCCAGCAGCAGCACCTTGGGTTCTCGCAACAGCTGAACGGCCAGAGCAAGACGTCGCTGCTGGCCACCGCTGAGCCGTTCAGGGGCTTGCTGCAGGGAGACGCCCCCCAATCCCACGGTGGCCATCACCTGTTCGATCCGAGCCGAATCCAATCTGCGGTGCCCGAGCTTCAGCTCCTGAGCCACCGTCAGACCAATGAAATGACGTTCGGGAAACTGAAAGACCAGACCACAAAGCCAGCGTCGCTCCCTGGCGCTGAGCACCTGACCTTCCCAGCGGATCTGGCCGCAATCCGGACTGGCCAGCCCTGCAATGAGCTCGAGCAGCGTGGTCTTGCCGCTGCCGCTGCGACCCACCACCAAAGCAGGTCGCCCTGGCACCAAGCGCAGCCGCACGTCATCGAGAATCGGTCGCTCTGCAGCAGCCGGGTGATAGCCAACTCCCTCCAGTTCCAGCAACTCTCTGGTCCAACGCTCCACTGGGCCCTAGCTTGACGCCATGGATGTCCAGTTCCGCGAATTCGATCCCTTCGACTGCTGGTTCTGGATGCGCTTCCCGCATCCGCCAGGGCAGGGGGAACGCCAGTACGTCGAGGAGTTGTTCAACAGCTGGTATTACCTGGGGCGACTCGGAGCCTTCAATGCTGAAAACCTCCAGGTGCATGAAGAAGGGGCTGACGTGAGCTGGATGGCTTACGACAACGAGGATGCCGAAAACAGCCTTCAGGCCCTAATGCACAACATGGGGGAAGTGGAATACAAGGAGGATTGGGGGAGGGTTTGGCTGGATCTGGGCACCAGCGACGGACTAGCTGTGGACATGTTGATCAATGCTCTGCGTTGCCTCAACCGCGACCTGGTGGAGATCAGTGAGTTGCGCGTTGGCGGCATGAATGAGGACTGGCCCGCAGAAGCCGGCGACGAACGTTTCTACGAGGAGTGAGCTGCAGCAGCCATGGCGGAGTTGCGCAGGCTGTTGATGACCCCAGAACGGCTAGCTCAGGCTGGTCATCAGCCACTTCAGCTTGAGCGAGAAGAGCGCCATTACCTGGAGCGAGTGCTGCGCCTACGCAGCGGCTCAGACTTCGCAGTGGCTGATGGATATGGCCGGCTCTATGTGGCCACACTCCTAGATCAGGGCCAAGCCCAGCTGAAACTGAGCTGCCATCAGTCCAAACCAGCGACCCCACAGCTGGTCCTTCTGCTTGGACTCATGCGCAAGGAGGTTGAGATCACCTTGAGGATGGCCACCGAACTGGGGGTGGACCAGATCGTGCCAATGCAGGCAGAGCGCTCACAGACCAGCCCAGGTGGGCAGCGCCGCGAACGCTGGTCCGCCCAGCTGCGGGAGGCCAGCGAACAATGCGAACGCCTCTGGATGCCGAAGCTCGAGCCCCTAACAAGCAGCCGAGAGGCCCTGAGTCAACCGCCAGTCAAAGGAGCTAAGCGCTGGATTGGTGTGACTCGACAGCCGGGCGCACCATTGCTGCAGGAGGTCCTGAAGCAAACATCAATGAATAGCTGTCGCTGGGAAATCGCCTGCGGACCAGAGGGAGGCTGGAGCCCTGGTGAGCTTGAGATCGCATCCCTGAACAACTGGCAGCCAGTAAGCCTGGGGCCAAGCGTCCTGAGGGCCTCAACCGCTGCCGTGGCTGCCCTCAGCCTGCTGCAGCATTACCGCGCCCAGCGGAAACCGACGATCTAACACCCTTAGCCATTTGCCGGAAAGGGTTCAGTGCAGCACCCGGACGGCGACGGGCACGGGGAAGGGCGCTGCTGGGGTTTAACAGCTCGGCTGCAAACGTAACTGTGCTGATCTGGCGGGGTGGGGCGGCCGCCTGGGCCCGTTCGGCAGCCAGCAACTCAGCTGTGGTGAGAACACGCTCCTCGGTGGTTGTTGCCGCTTCAGTTGCCGCTTCAGTTGGCGCGGTCTTGGTGGTTGGCGCACTCCCAACAGAAACAGCTGCAGGAGAAGCAACACTTGGCTCGGAGGGATCAGAGGGAGCCACCTGAAGCGTGGCAACTTCCGGGGCGGAGGGATCAGCCTCAGCGTCCTCACTGCGCACTGGGGCTACGTCCACAGGGGCTGTCGGCTCTTCCGAAAGCACCAAGAACGGTGCGCGCTTGTTTCCAAACAGCTTGTCCAGTACCACGGGCATCCGCGAAGCCGACGCCGATTATCAAGCGCAATCGGCCAAATTTGTCGGTTCCGTTGGGCAGTGCAACATCCGCGGAACCAGCGCAAGCTCGGGCACATTGATCCAAGCCACCAGAGCCAAGGCCCTGGCAGCTGCGGCATCGGGCTTATCGACGCTGCCGCCCAGCAGATGCTTGAGCACTTCTGCATCTGCGCCTGCCTCACGCCAAAGCCTGCGGCGCTCCGCTCGCAGAGCCGTGGCACTGATGCCGCTACGCCGGCGCAGCTGATCACTCCACCGTCGCGCCAGGCGCTTGGGGACCACCTCAGCACTACTCCAGAGCGGCTCAAGGCCATTGCCACTACAGGATTCCCAGAGATCAAGCAGAGAGCTGGGCAGAGGCAGACAACGAACACTCGAGGCCGGGCAGTGATGGGTCACCTGCCTGAAATGCCAGCTGCGGATCCACAACACTGGATGCTCTGCGACCCTGGCGAAATCAATCGGACGCAATGCCGCGGCTTCAACGGGCCGCAAACCCAACAACCGCACCAACCTGTAGATCGGATCAATAAAACGTGAACGATCGAGTTCTTCCAATCGCTCCTGGTCCAGCGGCTTTGGCGGCAGGGGGCTGAGCTGGAGCGGGGGCAGGCCAGAAAACGGATTGCGCTGCAGCAGACCACTGCTGCAGGCATCGCGATAAACCGCCTCGATCAAAGAGAGGCGGCGCCGCGCCGTCGGCAGGCTCACGCTGCTGAGCACGTGATTACGCCAGCGCCAAGCCGCACCTTCGCTGATGGCTTGGGGCAGGCTCACCGAACTGAAATGCAATAAACGCTGCAGCTCGCGCTGACAGGCACTCCTACTGGACGCTGACAGTGCTCGCTGCTGCTGGCGTCTGGCCATCCATCCCGCCACGGTCGTGGGGCGGCGGCCATGGGGTGGTGGAGAGCCGGTGGGTTGCTCGCACTGGGCCAGGAAGGCCTCGCGAGCTTCCAAAAACTGCGACTCCTCCAGCACCAGACCTCGGCTGCGGAAGCCATTGATCAGCAACTCCACCAGATCAGACTCATCAGGCAGCACCGGCGTCGTCCCTGCTGCCAGAGCATGGCTCTGCCAATGGCGAGCCCAATCAGCGGCAACCAGACGCACCTCACGGCCACGCAACTGCAAGGCTCCGCTGCTCAATCGGAGCAGACGCTGCACCTCCTCATGCACTTCGGCACCACGCACCTGAGCAGCGGATCGCTCAGCGGCCAAAAAGCGACGGATGCAACGGCGACCTAAGTCTTGATGCAGGCTGTGAGGCACCTTCCGGACATACCACCAACCCTGAGGCGGTCCTTGCTGCTGCACCAAGTGGTGCTCCATCGACTTATCCGTAGCCGCCGACTCCAAGCAGTCCCCAATCACGATGCGTATGTTTAGCTCGCAAGCAACGCGAAATGAAGCGGCCTGCAAAAATCCTTCTTAATAAGAGCACAAAGTTTCCTTAACCGCGATCGGTACCAGGATTTTCTTCCTTGACAGGCCGACCTAACTGCACGGCAGTCGCTCAAGAATCCAATCGGCCTGGATTGTGAGCACGGCAAGATCGTCTTCGCGCACCACCTGCAGAAACGAGGGGTGAGCACTGCGCGCACCACCTTCGCAAAAAATCACTTGGGCTAAATAAGCCGGCTGACTCGGCGAGCCGACAACCACCACGTCGCCTACAGCAACAGACAGAAAATCCACATCAAGCCAATATACATGTACTAGTTTAGTAGCGCTCAGAATGGCGCTTGCTGGGAGTTCTCCATGGAGCTGCTGCAGGCGTGGATCGTCAGTGCGGTCATCAATGCCACGCTGATTGTTCCGGCCGCTCGTGCACCACTACTGACCCCGGCAGGGTGGCTGCATGCCTGGATCCTGGGCACCGTTCTGGGGGCCACCCTGGGCTGGAGAGGCTGGCTTGCAGTGGTGCTCTACCTCCTGCTCGGCTCAGCGGTCACCAAGGTGGGCTACAGGCGGAAGGCGGAGCTGGATATCGCCGAAGCGAGAGGCGGCCGCCGCGGTCCAGAAAACGTCTGGGGTTCAGCAGCAACCGGCACGGTGCTGGCGCTGCTGTGTCTGCTGCCAGGTGCGCCCGTGGCCATCTTGTTACAGGGTTTCAGCGCCAGCTTTGCCGCCAAGCTGGCTGACACCTGTGGCAGCGAAATCGGCAAGTGCTGGGGACGCACCACCGTGAGCCTGACGCGCTGGCGGCTGGTCCCCCCCGGCACGGAAGGAGCCGTGAGCCTGCAGGGAACTGCCGCGAGCCTGGCCGGTGCGATTGTCTTCAGTGGTATCTGCTGCAGCCTGGAGCTGATTCCTTGGAGCGAACTGGCAGCGATCAGCGCCATCGCCTGGATCGCCACCCTGGCGGAAAGCCTGATTGGCGCGGAGCTGCAACCCCGACTCCGTTGGCTCAGCAATGAAGGGGTCAATGGGCTGATGACGGTGATCGCTGCGGTGCTGGCCATGGCGCTGGTGCGCTAATGGACAGGAGCAGTTGGCGACGCAACCCCTGGACACGACGGGAGATACGGCAAGAGCTCCAACCAAGTCGTCGCGCCAGTTGGCGTTGACTCAGCCCCTCCTGATGCAGAGCCTCAAGCAGCGCTCGGTCCTGGGGCTCCAGACCCCGCAAACGATCCTCCAGCTCACTGCAGAGGAGATGGGACTCAGGCCCAGGCCTGCCATCGGCCAGTTGTACAGCACAACCGTCGTCAGCCTCATCGCTCGGCATATCAAGACTTTTCAGTTTCAGGGCCTGCTGCAATTGCAGGGCCTGTTGCAAACGCTCCAAGGAACAGCCCAACTGCACCGCCTGCTCAGGGAGTGGCAACACAGATAGGCCCTGATGCAATCGCTGCTGCTCCAGGCGCTCATGCTGCTTTAGCAATGCCCGCAGGCGCCAGGGCGAGCGCAGCAATGAATGACGATCTCGCAGATAGTGCTGCATCTGACCGGTGATCATTGGCACCGCGTAGGTGCTGAATGCATGGCCCCGAGAGGGATCAAAGCGCTGCAGAGCCTGGACCAGGCCAAGGCAACCAAGCTGAAAAAGATCGTCGTACTCAATTGAGGAACGTTGGGAAAATCGGTTGGCCTGCTGCCGCACCAAATTGAGATGGGCTAACACCAGGCGATTGCGCAGCCGCACGCAACCACTGCGGTGATATTCCATGTGCAACTCCTGGAGCTCGCCAATGGGCATTGGCCGTAGGCGACAGGGGCGAGAGGGAACGCGTTGAGCCATCGGAGCAGGTGAACAAACTCCAGGCTCAGCTGATGTGAGAGGTGAAAATCAGCTCCTAACGGCTTGGTTGAGACCCTCTAAAGGGAGGGGGCCACTCAGCAAGCGGCTGCGGTAAGCATCTGCAGCGCTCTCTCCGATCAAAGTGAGGGCCGCATAGACCACAAGCACTGGCACGACTTCAATCCAGGCAAACGAACTGAGGGACTCCAACAGCAATACGCCAAGCCCGCCGGCACCCACCAGACCCACCACAACGCTTTCGCGAAGGATCACATCAGCCCGGTAGGCCCCAAAGCTCAGATAGCTACGAGCAACAGTGTTAAACCCAGCCACCAGAAGGCTGCGACGCGGACCAGCACCAGCCAGCCGCAGCGCTTCACTGGCCCGCTGATCTTGAGCATCCAACCCCTCCAGCAGCAATCGGCCCAGGATTCCAGCGTTGTGAAGACCGAGGGCCAACACCGCTGGCAGCAGACCAGGCTTCAAAACAAACAGCAACAGCAGTGCTGTCAGGGGTGGCGGCAGCAGCCTGGCCAGCAATCCCAGCAACTGGAGCAGAGGTCGGCATCCTCGCCAGGGACAAAGCAGCAACAACACCCAGGGGGTGATGGCCAAAGCCAGCAGGGCGGAGAGAAGGGTGAGCAGCAGCGTCGTGCCAATCAGCGGCAGCCAGGGCTGGATCCAGCCAGCACCATCCCAGAGAGGCAGGGACGCAGGCCAATGCCAGCCGGAGAAGAGTTCCTGCCAGCGCAGCTCCATGAGCTGCGCTGAGGGGATCAGCAACAGGACCAGAAGCAGCGCCAACAGAAGCAGTTCAAGGCCGCGCTGACCAACAGAACCCAGCGGTTGATGCCAGCGGCGCTGAAGCCAGCGAACAGTCCCCTCCAGCAAAAGCATCACCACGGCCAGACACCACAGAGATGTCCAAACCTCATGGAACTGCAGCGATTGGAGCGACAGGCGCAAATCGGCACCGATGCCCCCAAGGCCAAAGACGCCCAGAAGGGTGGCGGAGCGAAGGGCGCATTCGAGGCGATACCCCCCGTAGCTCAGAACCTGAGGCCATAGGGGTGGCAAAAAAGCCGTAAACAGTGCAGCCCAGGCAGGCGCACCGGCAGTGCTGAGAGCCTCGATGGGCTGAAGAGGAAGTGCATCCAACTGATCAGCCATCACCCGTGCCACCAGCGCTCCGTAGGGAAGAGCGATGGCCAGCACGGCTACACCGGTTTGCAGACCCATCAGCTGCAGAAGGATGAGCCCCCACAACAGCTCATGCAGTGAACGGGGAAAGGCGAGCAGGCGCCGTATCAGCAAGGCAGGCCAGGTACAGCGCCACAATCGCTGACTGACGGCAACAGAGGAGAGCAGGCCACCAGCAAACCCCAACAGCAGACTGAGAAACCATGACCACAGGGCGATGGCGAGTGTGACGCCAATTCCCCGCAGAGCGGTCAACAGCAAATGGGGATCAAGGCTCGGCTGCAGTGCTGCAAGCCAGAACTGCAGCAGAAGCGCCAAGCCCCCACCATGAACAGCTCCCGGCAGCAGCCACAGCAGTGGCAGCAGCACAAGGGCCGGAATCAACATCTGGCCGGCAGGGGTCATGAAGGACCGGAGCTGGCATACAGCTGATGCAAGTCCTCAGTGCTGAGGGAAGTAGGGGGCTTATCGAAGACCAGCTCGCCCTGGCGCAAGCCGACAACCCGATCAAAACCCTCCACTAGGTCTGGCCGGTGCAGGCTTAAAAGCAGGGCTCTGGGGGATTGGCCGAGATCCAGCACCAAGTGCAAGAGGCGGCGGGCCAGAGGCGGATCGAGCTGAGCCAATGGCTCATCGGCGAGTAGCAGTTGTGCGTTCTGACGTAACAGACGAGCAATGGCCACCCGCTGACGTTGTCCGCCAGAGAGCCGGCCGAGGGGTTGTACCAACAGCGAAGCTTCGAGCTCGACTCGGGCCAACGCACGACAGCAAGCCTCACTCTCCTGGGCAGAAAACAGATTCAGCAGAATCTGCCTCCAACTCCAGCGCGCGAGGCAGCCAGCATTGAGGTTCTGCTGGACACTGAGCTCATCCACCAAACGCAGGTCCTGCCAAAGAGTGCCGATGCGGGCCTGCTGACGGCGCCGCTGCAGGGGTTGCTGTGAAGCCGGAGCACCAAACCAGGACACCCCACCCTCTGCAGGAGTGATCAAGCCATTGGCTACCGCCAGCAAGGTGCTCTTTCCAGCACCACTGCGGCCCAGAAGCGCTACGCGCTCACCAGGCTCAAGCCGCAGGCTGACCGCCCGAAGCCGGGGTCGCTGCCGTCCTGGCACCGTGACCCCGCGCAGCTCAAGCATCAGCGAATCTTGCCGAGCTGACGTCCCACCGATTCAATGCTGGCGTATTGATCAACCGGTGCCTTGATGAACTTCTTGGCACCGAAAAGCTCTAGCACCTGCGCCTGACGGGGCTGATCAGGAGAGAGTTCTAAGAGCGCCTGCTGCAGCTTGCTGGTGAAGCCTGCCCCAAAACGCTTATTGAGATTGCCCTGTGCAACCCAGTGGTAGTCCGGGTAAGTGGGCGTGCGCCAGAGCAGGACCACCTTGCTGGTATCCACCTTCCCCTCCTTGAGACGACTCTCCCAAACCTGCTCATTGAGCGCCCCCGCTTCGTAGGCACCGCTTTGAACCAGAGCGATCGTGGCGTCATGGCTGCCGCTGAATCCTGGCTGGCCACCGCTGAAGTCCTTGGGCTCGACACCAGCCTTGGCGAGGAAGAACTGGGGCATCAGCCGGCCGGAGGTGGAACTCTCGGAGCCAAAACTGAAGCGCTTGTTCTTGAGCTGGCTCAGCTCAGCGATCGACGTGAATGGTTTGAGGTCCTTGAGCGCTTGGCGGTTGGCGATAAACACCGAACGGAAGCGGGCATCAACATCGCGCTGAGCCAGCACAACAGCACCGGGAGTCTGCAGTCGGGCCTGAACTCCGGTTAAACCACCAAACCAGACAAGATCAAGATCACCGCGGCGGAAACCCGTGACCGCTGCTGTGTAGTCGATCACGGGGACATAGCGCACCTGGACGCCAAGCTGATCACTAAGCTCAGCGGCGACCAATCCATAAAGGCGATTAAGACGTTCTGGATTCTGATCAGGAATGGCGCTGATACGGAGAACCTGTGCAGCTAAAACCGGTGAGAGCGGAGCCAGCAGCACCGCAAGGAGCACCAAAAGGGAACGCATCAATTTCAAAGGGAATCAAGGAATCGTTGAAGGCGGGCTAGGCCGTCATCAATCGTGGCGCTGCTCACAGCGGAGGAAATCCGCACGCACCGGTCATCACCAAAGGCAACTCCCGGCACGACGGCGAGCCCTTGCTGATCCAGCAGCGCCTTGCAGAAGCGCATCGAATCAAGCCCGTAGGAGCTGATGTCAGGGAAGGCATAGAACGCACCATTGGGGGGCACGAGTACCAGTCCCTTGATGCGCTGAAGCCCGACGGCAAGCCGTTTTCTCCGGGCCGTGAAGCTGGCGGCCATCTCCCTGACACAGTCAAGAGGTGCCTGTAACGCCGCCAGAGCACCGTGCTGCGCAAACGTGCAGACGTTGCTGGTGGTCTGGCTCTGAAGAGCAATCGCAGCCTTAACCACCGGCTCAGGACCGGCCAGATAGCCGACACGCCACCCGGTCATGGCCCAGCCTTTGGCGAAACCATTAACAACGAAGATTCGATCCGCGAGATCGGGTGCCAGTGCGGCCAGACAGTGATGGGTCTGCCCATCGTCGAGGAGATGCTCGTAAATCTCATCACAGACGACCGCGACCTGCGGGTGGCGGCGCAGTAGCTCAGCCACGCCTTCTAGCTCTTGTTTCTGGAGCACCAACCCCGTCGGATTGGAGGGGGTATTCAGCACTAACAAGCGACTGCTGGGCGTGATCAGGGCCTCAAGGGCCTCAAGATCAAGCCGAAAGCCATCGTGTGCACTGCTAGGCAGAACCTTGACGCTGGCCCCAGCCAGGGCGGCCAACTCGGGGTAGGTGAGCCAGTAAGGCGCTGGCAGAAGCACCTCATCACCAGGATCCAGCAGCACTTGGAAAAGGTTGTAAAGCGCCTGCTTTCCACCGTTAGTCACCAAGACCTGTTGGGGGCTGACGGCCATGCCATTGGATCGCTCCAGCTTTGTGGCAATGGCCTGACGCAACAACGGTTCTCCAGCAGCTGGACCGTACCGAGTGGCGCCGTTATCGAGGGCCTCAACGGCGGCCTGTCGGATGAACTGAGGCGTATCAAAGTTGGGCTCGCCCGCACTGAGGCTGCAGATGTCATGCCCCTCGGCCTGCAGCTGCTTGGCGCGGGCGGAGATGGCCAGAGTGAGTGAAGGTTGCAGTGCCGCCGCACGGGCCGAAAGCTTCATATCCCAGGGGCCACCCGTAGGCCGCCGTCACAGAGCCGAATCATCCAGTGTGCAACAGCACTCGTGCAGGCTGTCTGCAGTGAAGGCAAATTGATGCAGACACCCTGCTGGGTGCTGGCTGCCAACGAACCGGCAGTGCTCGCGACCTTCTATGGAACGCTCTGCGGCATCGACCCGGGCAGTGAAACCGACCTGAAAGTCCTGCGATTGCCGGGAGCCGGCACATTGATGGTGTATCGGCCCTCCAGCAAGAGGCCTCAACCGGCGCAGCCTGGACGCCTTGCCCTATGTCTCCAGGTGGATCAGCTCGAGGCCGCACAGGCTCTTGCTCTCAGCCTCGGGGCCAGCGTCCTGGAACCAATGCGCCAGGAACCCTTTGGGCGCGAGGTTTGGCTGGCAGATCCAGAGGGCAACCGACTGCTGCTGCTGGAGCAATCCCCATAAACTGCCGCCCCATGAGCACCTCGAGCCCTGCGATCAACAGCCTCGAGCAACTGCAGCATGCCTGTGGCAGCTGTCAGCTCTGTGGTCTTGCGGCGAGCCGCACCCATGTGGTCGTCTCGCGCGGGAATCCAGAAGCGCGGCTGATGCTGATCGGTGAAGGACCAGGCCAAATGGAGGATGAGAGCGGCAGACCGTTTGTTGGTCGGGCAGGTCAACTCCTCGATCGCATCCTGGAGAGCGTTGGTCTCAGCAGCGAGCGGGATGCCTATATCTGCAACGTTGTGAAGTGCCGCCCGCCGGGCAATCGCAAGCCCACAAAAATCGAGATGGCGGCCTGTAAACCATGGCTCGAAGCCCAGATCCGGCTGGTGAATCCAGCCTTGATCGTCGTAGCAGGCGCCACCGCCGTAGAAGCGTTACTTGGAATTAAAGGTGGGATCACCAAGCTGCGGGGACACTGGCAGGAGCGGGATGGTCGCCGTGTCCTGCCGGTGTTTCATCCTTCATATCTGCTCCGCAATCGCTCAAGTGCTGAAGGTTCACCTACTTGGCACACCCGCAAAGACATGCAGGATGTGCGCACAAGGCTTGAGCAGGAGGGATGGCAACCATGACGCAACGGCTCGGCAAGCCCGCCCCTGTACGGGATGACACCGCTGGTGAACTGGTGGTCACGTGGGAGCAGTACCACCGGCTCATTGAGCACCTGGCCCTACAACTGCACCTTGCTCAACTCGGCTTCGATCAGATCGTGGCGCTCTCCCGTGGCGGGCTAAGGGTGGGCGATCTGCTCTCAAGACTTTTCGACAAACCCCTGGTGGTGATGGCTGCACGCAGCTATGAGGGCGATGGCGATCGCCATCAAGGGGAGCTGAGGCTGGGGCACCAACTGGCTCACACCTGTGATTCACTCGGTCCCCGACTACTTCTTGTGGATGACCTGGCCGACAGCGGAGCAACACTTCAGGCAGCCAGTCACTGGTTGAAGCAGCAGCTGGCTCCGGAACAGCTTCACACCGCTGTGATCTGGCTCAAGGCAGCCAGTCATGTGAGACCTGATTACTGGGCTGTCGAACTGCCGCAGAACCCCTGGATCCTCCAACCCTTTGAACTCTGGGAGCAGCGTCAACCCGAGGAGCTGCGCTCTCTGGGCTAAGTCACATCACTCCGGGCCGGAACTATGCCAAGGTTTGGCCAAGATCTCGGCCTGATTCATGACCGGTACCTTGGCCCGTCCTGACCAGCAGAGCACTGACTGGGCCAGTGATCCACGCTTTGACAGCGTGATCCATCGGCGCCGCACCCGCAGCGTGAGGGTGGGTGATCTGTGGATCGGCAGTGAGCACCCAGTCGTGGTGCAATCGATGATCAACGAGGACACCCTCGACCTGGACGGAGCCACCGCAGGAATCCTGCGCCTGCATGAAGCAGGCTGCGAAATCGTGCGACTGACGGTGCCAAGCCTTGCCCACGCCAAGGCGGTCGGGGAAATCCGCTCACGTCTTGAGGCTGCAGGTGCCCGGGTTCCCTTGGTGGCCGATGTGCACCACAACGGCATGAAGATCGCCCTTGAGGTGGCCAAACATGTCGACAAGGTGCGCATCAACCCAGGCCTATTTGTTTTCGATAAGCCCGATCCCAACCGAACGGAATTCAGCCCTGAAGAATTCGAGGCCATCGGGCAGCGCATCACTGAAACTTTTGAGCCTCTGGTCAAAAGCCTCAAGGAACAGGACAAGGCCCTGCGGATCGGTGTCAATCACGGTTCACTGGCTGAGCGAATGCTGTTCAGCTACGGAGACACTCCCCTTGGAATGGTGGAGTCCGCCCTCGAGTTCATCCGCATCTGTGACCGACTCGACTTCCACAACATCGTGATTTCGATGAAAGCCTCACGGGCACCGGTGATGCTGGCGGCTTACAGGCTGATGGCACACCGCATGGATGCCGAGGGGTTTAATTACCCGCTGCATCTTGGTGTCACCGAGGCCGGTGATGGTGACTACGGCCGTATCAAAAGCACCGCTGGTATCGCCACCCTGCTTGCCGACGGCCTGGGGGATACCATCCGCGTCTCGCTCACCGAAGCACCGGAAAAGGAGATTCCTGTCTGCTACGGAATCCTCCAATCCTTGGGATTGCGCAAGACGATGGTTGAGTACGTGGCCTGCCCCAGTTGCGGCCGCACACTCTTCAACCTTGAGGAGGTTCTTCAGCAGGTACGTTCAGCTACGGACCACCTCACAGGCCTCGACATTGCGGTGATGGGCTGCATCGTTAATGGCCCGGGAGAGATGGCTGATGCTGATTACGGCTACGTGGGCAAAACCCCTGGGACCATCTCGCTCTACCGCGGTCGTGAGGAGATCCGTCGCGTTCCCGAAGCCGAGGGTGTGCAAGCCCTGATCGAGTTAATCAAGGAAGACGGCCGTTGGGTGGACCCCGCCTAGGCCACATCCGGACACACACGCAACAGCCCAGACCCCTGAGCAGATCAGGAAGTTGACGTTACGGTGATGGGACCTTGAGCAGTTTCATGGCCCTACAGCCCCTGCGCCGCGTTGTCCTCGTCACCATGGCCGGGGTGGGCAGCTTGGCTGGGGCCCTGGTCCTGGCCAGTGATTTGGTGCTGCGCAGCAGCACAGCCGCGATCATCTCCGACAGCCCTAAGGAGGTGATGGATGAGGCCTGGCAGATCGTCTTCCGGGATTACCTCGACACAGCCGGCAACTACAGCGAGGACAAGTGGAAGGCGATGCGCCGTGATGTGCTCACCAAGAGCTACGGGAATACCAAAGATGCCTATGAAGCGATCCGAGGAATGCTCAATTCCCTCGATGATCCCTACACCCGCTTCATGGACCCGCGAGAGTTCAAGGAGATGGAGATCGACACCTCCGGTGAACTCTCCGGTGTCGGTATCCAGCTGAGCCTCGATAAAGACACCAAGCGTTTGGTTGTGGTCTCGCCCATCGACGGCTCTCCAGCTTCACGAGCCGGAGTGCAGCCCAAAGATGTGATCACAGCAATTGACGGAAAGAGCACCCGAGGCATGACCACCGAGGATGCGGTCAAGCTGATTCGCGGAGCCATCGGCACCAAGGTGACCTTGGAGCTGAGCCGTGCGAGTGGTCAGGTCGTGACGGTCGACTTGATTCGCGATCGGATCGAACTCAATGCCGTCGACACCCGGATGAACAATGCCCCAGGCGGCACCAAAGTTGGCTACATCCGCCTCAAACAGTTCAACGCCAACGCCGCCAAGGACATGCGGGAGGCGATCAATGAGCTCAATGCTGATGGCGCCCAAGGCTATGTGCTTGATCTACGCAGCAACCCTGGTGGTCTGCTGATGGCCAGTGTCGACATCGCGCGTCAATGGCTCGATGAAGGTGTAATCGTCTCCACCAAGACCCGAGATGGGGTCAAGGACATCAAGCGTGCCAGTGGCCGCGCACTCACCGACAAGCCGGTGGTGGTGCTGGTGAATGAGGGCTCAGCCAGTGCCAGCGAAATCCTCTCCGGCGCCATCCAAGACAACAAGCGGGGCACCATCGTCGGCATGAAGACCTTCGGCAAAGGTCTGATTCAGTCGGTGCGTGGACTTTCCGATGGCTCGGGAATGACAGTGACCATCGCGAAATACATGACTCCCAGTGGACGTGAAATCCACAAGAACGGCATCAAACCTGATGTGGTGGCTGACATCACGGAAACCCAAGCCCGTCAGCTCAAATTTGAGGAACTTGGTACGCGTAGTGATCCCCAGTACCGCGTCGCAGAAACTGAGCTTTCAAAACTGCTCCGCTCAGCTTCTCAACCACCTGAAGTGCTCTTTGAGGCTGAGGTCAAAGTGCCTGAACTAGTCGAGAACTAAGCCAAAGCTCAGGAGACAGGCTGCATCAATCCGCCACCAGGGCTCGAATCGTCATCATCGTTGCTGCCGTCTTCCTGCAAGAGAGCAAAGACACCCAGGGCGATGGCACCAAAGACCGAACCAATAAAGCTCAGCGAAACGCTTCCACCGCCAGCGAAAACAGCTCCAAGACCGTCATTCAGCTCAACGATGGCGTTCATGCTCTATTTACTGATGCAGGGAGTGTAACGAACTTTTGCGAGTCTGAGAACGCCCTTGGATCAATCAGATGGAAAGCACGGCTTCGTTCTGTGCTTTTTGCACAGCTTCCCGTTCCTGATGCGTTGAACCGTCAGCATCAGGTACTTGGGCGGCCATGGTTTCCAACCAACTTTTGAGCTCTTCGAGCTGCTTGTCGGCAGGCATGACACCGATGCCGCGGGCAAGCACCTTGGCAGTGGTGCCGCTGCCCGCCTGATAAACCAGACGACCATGCAGGTGAGTAGGCAAGCCCTGGCGTAAACGGCGGAAGGCAGGCTCCTCCATGGGTGTCTCGAGAACGATGTTGGGCTTCTCAGGCTTGATGCGGACAAAGCCGCAGCGCTTGGCCAGCAGCTTGAGTTCCATCATCTGCAGCAGAGACTGCACCGGTGCCGGCAAGGAGCCATAGCGGTCGGCCCAGTCGGCCGCGAGCTGAACAAGCGCCTCGCGGCTGATGCAATCGGAGGCGGCCCTGTATGCCCCCATTTTCTCGTCTGCTTCGGTAATCCAGTCCGCCGGGATGAAAGCGGTCACCTGCAAATCGATTTGAGTGTCTTCGACAGAAGGGATGTCCTGACCTCGGATCTCTGCAAGCTCCTCTTGAAGCATTTCCATATAGAGGTCAAAGCCAATGGTCTCCATCTGACCGCTCTGCTCCACCCCAAGCAGATTGCCCACACCCCGGATCTCCATATCCCGCATCGCAAGCTGGTAACCGCTGCCGAGCTGGGCAAACTCCTGGATGGCCCGTAAACGCTGACGGGCTGCATCGCTGAGACTGGCATCACCGGGATAAAACAGCCAGGCGTGGGCCTGAATGCCACTACGGCCCACACGTCCGCGTAACTGGTAAAGCTGGGACAGGCCGAATTTCTGAGCGTCTTCGATCAGGATCGTGTTGACCCTGGGGATATCAAGACCGCTTTCGACGATGGTGGTGCAAAGCATTACATCGGCCTCACCGGCATTGAAGGCCACCATCGCGCTCTCCAGCTCCCCTTCCGGCATCTGGCCATGCGCCACCAGCAAACGCAAACCAGGGAGCATCTGACGCAGCTGAGCAGCGACTTCCTCGATGCCCTCCACCCGCGGCACGACATAAAAGACCTGGCCACCGCGATCAATCTCTTGCCGGATGGCGCTGCGCACAGCCTCCTCATCAAGTGAAGCCAGGTGAGTTTTGATCGGACGACGGAGTGGCGGTGGAGTGGTGATCAGGCTCATCTCCCGCACCCCCGACAGACTCATGTAGAGCGTGCGAGGAATCGGTGTCGCTGAGAGCGTCAGCACATCAACGTCCTTGCGCAGCACTTTGATCTTTTCCTTCTGGTTGACCCCGAAGCGCTGCTCCTCATCCACCACAAGGAGACCGAGCTGCTTGAAGCTGGTTCCCTTGCCGAGCAACTGATGGGTGCCCACGACCACATCAATGGCACCTTTTTGCAAGCCGTTGAGGATTTCCCTGCGCTCAGCGCTGGTACGGAAGCGATTCAGCAGCGCCACCTTGATCGGGTAAGGCGCAAAGCGCTCACTCAATGTGCGCCAGTGCTGCTGGGCCAACACAGTTGTGGGAGCCAACAAAGCGCTCTGACGGCCTGAGGTAACAGCTTTGAAAATGGCGCGCACCGCCACCTCGGTCTTGCCAAAGCCCACATCACCACAGACCAACCTATCCATCGGCTTGCCCACCTCCATATCCCGCTTGACGTCGGTGATCGCCTTGAGCTGATCTGGCGTCGGTTCGTAGGGGAAGGAATCCTCAAGCTCGTTTTGCCAGGGACCATCCGGTGGAAAGGCATAGCCCGGTGATTCGGTGCGCTCGGCATAGAGCTTGACCAAATCAAACGCGACCTTGCGTACCGCCTTGCGTGCCCGGGCCTTGGTCTTGGCCCATGCAGCACCACCCATCTTGTTGAGATCAGGTGGTGCGTCACTGCTGGCGCGGAAACGCCCAAGGCTGCCTAACTGGTCAGCGGCCACCCGCAGCAGACCATCGGCGTACTGCACAGCGAGATAGTCACGAGCATCACCACCGATGGCCAACTTCTCAAGGCGCAGGAAACGGCCAATGCCGTGGTTGCGGTGCACGACGAAATCACCGGGCCGCATGCGGTTGGGATCCACCGTGCGGCTAGCGGCTCGGCGACGTCTCCGCACATAACCGCTAGCCGTGAGGTTCTGCTGGCCAAAGAACTCCCGGTCGGTGATCAGGGCCAAGCGCCAGGCCGGCAGAAGTAGACCTTCCAGCTCCGCGGTGCCTTTCGTCTTCAGCGCAACCGGGGTGTTCTGTTCGATCAGGCGCTCAATGGCAGGCTGATCGCCGGGATTAGGCACGAAGCGGGTGATGCAGTCGTGCTCTTCCAACAGCGCCACCGCGCGCGAGGGCTGAGCGGAGAGCAGCCAGACACGCGTCTTTTCGCGTTGAAAATCCTTGACCAGGCCGGCCAGCTTGCCGAACTGATTGGGGTAGGCCGGAACCGGCCGACTGGAGAGATCAAAACTGTTGGGGTGACTGTCGCTCTCAGCCAGTTCAGCCAGGTCAAAGCCTGCATAGGTCTCCAGCGCGGAGATGGTTTCGCTGATGGGGCGGTGCAGGCTGGGCGGCAGCAGACCATCCACCTCATCGGCATGGTGCTGAGCGGCATGATCAAACCACTGCTGGCCATGGGCCATGGCCTGGCGCCGTTCATCAAGGGCGACAAGGGTGTGGTCCGGAAGGTAATCCAGCAGAGAGGAGGGCTGATCCCAGGCCAGGCTCATCACACGGCGCATACCCTCAGGCGTGTCGCCTGTCAGGAGCTGCTCCATGGCTTCTGCATCAAGCAACTGATCCAGCTGGTCGGGCAGATTGGCACGCAAAGCATCGGCCACTAGAGGGCCATAGCCGGTCGGCGTGATGCGCACCAGTTCGACGGCATCGAGGGAACGCTGGGTAGCGGGATCGAATTCCCGGAGTTTCTCGAGCTCCTCACCAAAGAACTCCAGTCGCACCGGCAGCTCAGCACTGACGGGGAAGAGATCAACGATGTCGCCGCGACGGCTCCACGTGCCCTCCTGCTCGATTGTGCTGACCCGCTCATAGCCAAGACGCGCCAGGGTCTCGCCTAACTCCTCCAAGTCAATGGAGCCCCCCTTGCGCAAGGTCAGGCATTGGGCCGCCAGTACCGCCGGAGGTGGCAGGTGAGGTTGCAAGGCTCGTTCGGTGGCGACGATCACCCCTTCCCAGCCATCGCCCTCCACCAACTCGCTAAGCACCTGCAACTGGCCCCAGGTGATCTCACTTGTGGGGTCAAAACCCTCATAAGGAGAACCTTCACTGGTTGGGTACAGCTGAGTGGTGGGCCAGCCCATCAACTCCAGCAAGGCAGCCCAGCGACCAGCCTCCTCGAGGGTGGGAACCACCACCAACAAGGGCGCGCCTTCACAACGGGCAAGAGCAGAGGCCAACAGCGCCCGCGCCCCGCGGCTGGCCCCCTGCAGCCGCAAACGATCTGACCGGCGGCTGCGCTCCAGCACCTCGCCGGTGAGGGGCACCTGCTGAAGCTGGCGCACCAGGGCGGTGAGGGGCATGGGCCAGGAACGTGCAGCTTTCGATCTTGGCTGATGGGATCACCTGCCGCGAGATCCACTTGGTTATGAAAAAGCCCCGCCATGGCGGGGCCTGTTGTTGAGCCGGGGGATCAATCGCAACCGCCTCTCCCCCTGCTGTCCCACCCGCTGGGAGGAAACACTCACGAGCTGACGCAGCTGGTGCAAAAGCCCAATGCAACCCGAACAGATCTAACGGCTGCGCTTCCAACGCTCGAACAACAACACTGCGCCTAAAGCCAAAGCAATTCCAATGCCGAGGCCAATCGAAATAACGCTGAACTCAATGGGCATTTCACTCAACAGGAGTGCTAATCCAGCATTCGATGGTGGTCACGGCAAACGATTGCCCTGAAGCGGGCCTGGGCAGCCTGATCATGCTTTCCATACCAGCTGAGTACAGAGCATGCAGGATTCCATCACGCCGCTCAGGACGATGGGGCGGGGCAGAGCTGCTTAGAGCCCAAGGGCATGGGGACTCAGATTCAGCACTATCAACACGAATCCCAGCACCTGCCGTCGCAGGTGCTGGGAGCAAGCAAACAACACCTGCGACCAAGGCAGCAACCATGGAGGTAGACCCCGCGCGATACAGAAACTTATCCATTAGGTGCAGTCACTATCCCTTGACTAACTCAGCAAGCCAGAAAAGAGCAACACAGTAAAACTGCTCATTATTTGCCCTTATCAGGACTGGAAAGAGATGCATTTTGAGCAACTTCCCTTACTGATTACCGCAGTTTTTCACTGACTGTCTTCTTCGCAAATTCTACGCACCAAGGAGCTTTCCGCCGAATCCAACATCAAGAAGGAAAAGCAACAACAACATCTGAGTGAATCTTTTGCGCAACCTTGCTCAAGGGCAGCCGGAGATACTCCAGAACGTCAATGGGATGACGCGATTTCAGACCACCTTATCCCTGTTAAGGATTTGAATCAAAAAAACAGTTCTGCAGCTATCTACAAGGAGGCGCAACAATCATGCTTTCCCCCGAAATCACCAAGCTTTCAATACCAATAGCAAAGGAGAAATACTGATGCATGACCCGCAACAAAAGCACGGAAAATCATGGGACAAACGCTCTCGCTGATGCACCTGAGGACCAAGAAGTAGGAATCCAAAGATCTTGATCAAGTCCGCAGCAACACAAGAGATGAGCAACATCCAGCAATATTCCAAGTCGGGAATTTTACAAGCTAAAGGTGGTCAAAACGTCTGAGCTCATGCGCAAGCAAGAAACTCCTCGGGGAAATAACCAGAACAACCTCTTTGTTGTCATCTCGAACGGATGCGAGACACCTTTTGCCTTCCCATCAATACCGATCAGCTGGAGATATCCCTGACACTCTTCCTTGCAGCTAAACGTTGCAGAAAATGACGTAAGTAAAACGACATTTCAACTCCCATGGGACACATCGGAAAGGGCAAGCAGCTCA
>CAJWXK010000016.1 GCA_913048995.1 uncultured Synechococcus sp.
GGCTGGTCTTGCTTTGGCCTGGCCGGGGGTGGAGTCACCGGCTTGGCCATCACCACAGGCTTGGGTTTGGGGGCCGGAGTGACGGGGGGTTTGGCTGCAGGTCGGGAGCTGGTCTCCTTGCGGATCGGAGCCGGCGGGCGTGAGCCCGGTTCCTTGCGAACAGGAGCTGGTGGGCGGTTGTTTGCTTGCTGACGGATCGGAGCCGGCGGGCGGTTGGTGTTGTCCGCCGCCGTTGATGCAGGCCGGGCCGGTGGGCGGTTTGCTGCAGGGGCAGTCGGCGGCCGGTTAACAGGCGGTGCAGGGGCTTTGCTGACGATCGCTGGTTTTGGTGCTGGGGTCGGCTTGGCCGGCACCGGTTTGGCTGCCTCTGGCTTGCCTGCTGGCTTGGCCTGCTGGGTGGGACGCGCTGGTGGCACCTGGGGCTTCGCAGCAGGTGCTGAAACTTGCGGCCTCGGCGAGGGTGCTGCCGGTTTTTTTGCAGATGGGGCCGCTGCCGGTTTCTCCGGACCTGAAGGCACTGTGGCTTTCTTTACCGAAAGGATGGCGTTACCCGCATCAGACGGTTTGGATGGGGCCTTGGATGCAGCGTTGGATCCCTTGCCAGCAAGGTGAGAGCGGATCTTGGCGGCTTCCGCGTCGCTGATGGAGCTGCTGTGGCTCTTGGCCGCGATTGCCAGCGACTGCGCTGCGTTCAGCACGTCGCGATTATCGAGACCGAGGTCCCGGGACAGCTCATAGATCCGGACTTTGCCGCCGCTCGTCATTCAGGTCTCCAATAGTCGGTGCACGTTGTGCAACCGGTCACTCCGCGTGGAAGGGACAGTCTTCATCTTGCCTGAGAGGCTTTTCAGCTTCAGGTTTCAGCCGTTCGGCTAGGGCGTCATAGACGCTGTCTGCAACCGGGACCCTGAGGGCGCGTTGCAGACGCCGCCGTTTGCGGGCGTCCTCCAGGCAACAGTTCTGGGGGCAGAGATAGGCCGATCGGCCCATGCCTGAATCCAGAGCCAGCCCCTGACCACCGGGCAGCCGGATGACACGCAGCAACTCACAGCGATCGTGGAGTTGCCTGCAGCTCACACAGCGGCGCAGGGTCACTTTGGAGTTCACCGTGCCTCAGGGCCAGATTCGCCCTCGCTCTGGTTCATGACTTCGTCCTGGGGCTCGGTGGCCGCCTCGTTCACCACCTCAGCATCGGCTTCCGGGGGTGCTTCAGCAGCTGCCACTTCATCCTCGTAAACGGTTTCCTCTTCATCCTCCTCGAGGGGGTAGAGCTCACGCAAACGCGCATCCTCTTCAGCGCGTGTTGCCTGCTCGGCTTCAAGCCTTGCTTCAGCTTCAGCCTGAAGGGCTTCTTCCTCTCGGCGCAGTTCGATCAGCTCGGAGACCTTGTCGTCTTCAGAGACCTGGTCGTATTCCTCAGTGTTCTTGATGTCGATCTTCCAGCCTGTGAGTCGGGCGGCGAGACGGACGTTTTGACCCTCACGGCCGATGGCCAGGCTGAGTTGATCAGGGGGAACCAGCACATGGGCATGCTGCCCTTCGGGATCGACCAGACGCACCATGTCCACTCGTGCTGGGCTTAGGGAATTGGCGATGTACTGACCAGGGTCAGGCGACCAGCGGATCACGTCAATTTTTTCTCCGCGAAGCTCGTTGACCACTTGTTGAATGCGGGAACCGCGGGCTCCGATGCAGGCCCCCACAGGGTCCACCTCGCGTTCGATGCTGTCCACGGCAACCTTTGTGCGAGGTCCAACGGCCCGGGATGGCGGGTTGGCTTCGCGGGCGACGGCGACGATGCGCACGGAACCCTCCTGGATCTCCGGCACTTCGTTCTCGAAGAGATAAACAACAAGACCGGCGTTGGCGCGGCTGACGAACAGCTGGGGGCCGCGGCGAGCGATTTCCGACACCTCTTTAAGGAACACCTTGAAGGTGGCGTTGGCTCTGTAGTTGTCGTTAGGCAGTTGGTCACGGCGTGGCAGTTCTGCCTCCACCTCTGGCCGGCCTAAGCCAGAGCTCACCGCCATGATGACGCTCTGGCGCTCGAAACGGATCACCCTTGCCGTGAGGACGGGATCCTCAAGATCAGCGAACTCCTCCTGAATCATTTGGCGCTGCTTATCCCGCAGCTTCTGTGCCAAGACCTGCTTGGTGGCGGTCGCAGCCATGCGGCCAAATTCATCCTTCTCCGGGGTCACATCCAGCACGACGGTGTCGCCAAGGTGGGCGTCATCGGTCACCTGCTGAACTTCCGTCAGGGCGATTTGGTGGTCTTCGCTCTCCACATCTTCCACGATGATCTTTGAGGCAAGGACCCGAAATCCCTCCTCGTCTAGGTCGAGCCCCACATCGAAATTGCTGAAGTATTCCTCGTCGAAAGGGTCTTCGCTAATGCCGATGTAGAGCGTGCGTCGATACCGCTCATATCCCTTGAGTAAGGCTTCCCGTAGAGCAGCCTCAACCACATTTGCAGGCAGCTTCTTCTCTTCACTGATGTCCTCGATCAGTGTCGAGAGGCCCGGGAGCATTACAAGAGCCATGGTTGAACAGTTGCTGCAGAAATAAAGACGAATGTGAGGAGGGAGGGTTGCCCTCAGGACTCCGGGGTGGTCAGACGTACCTCAAGTACGTCATCGCGGGGGATGCGGACCACGCGTCCCCGCAGATTGAGTTCCACTACATCGGCGTCTCTGCCGAGCAGTGAACCTTGACGGCTGAGTTCGCCGCCATGGCCATCGCGCTGACGCACGCAGACCGGAAAACCCCGGAAACTGCGGAAGTCCCGATCCTCTTGGAGCAGATCCCCAAGACCCGGACTGGTGATCTCAAGAACATAAGACCCTGGGAGTAGCTCTGATTCCTCAAGGGCATCGGCGAAGGAATTGCTGTAAGCAGCACAGTCATCGAGAGAGACATCACTCCCATCGCTGCGCCGTAGGGACACGATCAGGGCTTGAGGTGACCGGTGACTGTGCAGCAGAACGCTCTCGATGGAAAAACCCATCGGCGTTGACACCGATGATGCCAGGGCTTGAAGCGGTTCGAGTTGCGGGTGGGCCAAGGCTCATGGGAGCAGGGGGCCGGCCCGGCCCAGCAATCGCGTTGAAAGAACGACTGCCCCCTGCGACCCCACCACAAGATGAAGTCAGCTGGGAGTGTGCCCGCCGGACACATCCCTAATCCTAGATGTTCGTCGTTGGACTGTCTTCGCCCAGATCAATACTCGGAGCTTCTCCAAAGAAGTCGTTCTTGGTGGGTGCGCAGCGAAGGGATGGATCGGTGTTGATGCACCCTTCCCATTTCGTGAATTGGCAGACCCGAGCCCAGAGCTTCGTGCGGCTGGCCTGCATGCCGCTGCTAAAGCGCACTGCCTCGGCAGGGTCTGCGCTCGGGTTGATGCTCACCTTGCAGATCGGGCACACCTGAGGTGAGGACGGCATTCACGCGAGGCAATTGGCCCGAACCTAAAGCCATTGCCAGCCTGCGGTCGGTGTCGTTCGCTCCATGAGTGTCTCCCTGCTTCAGCTGAGTGATCCCCATCTGCTGGCTGACCCCAAAGGCCGACATTGCGACGTGGCGGCCCGGCCTGCGTTGAAGCGGGCTCTGAGTGAGGGCTTCAGCCAGTGCCCCAAGTCGCCGGATTTGCTGTTGATCAGCGGAGATCTCTGCCAGGACGAAAGTTGGCTGGGCTATGTCGCCCTGCGGGATCTGTTGCAGCAATTGCCCCAGCCGGTGGCTCTACTGCCCGGTAACCATGACCAGCCCCAGCTGCTGCGCAGTTGCCTGGGCCGATCAGCCCACGTCGCGCCAGCTCTTGTCCCTTTGGGCAATTGGCAGCTATTGCTGCTGGACAGTCACTGCGCGGGTCAGATCCCCGGCCGTTTGGAGCAGTCCCAGCTTCGCTGGGCCGAAGAAGTGCTGAGGGACAGCAGCGGCCCAGTGCTCGTGTCGGTGCATCATCCGATCGAGGATTTCGCTCCAGCCAGTCCCTGGCTAGAGCGTCTGGCAGGCTCTGGCCGCTTGAAGTTGGTGTTGTTCGGTCACATTCATCAACACCGTGATGAACAGTGGGGCGGGATTCAGCTGCTCGGCTGTCCCTCCACGTTGGTGCAGTTCTCACCTCGTCAGGCCTGCCCGCTAGGACGACCGCAGGATCCGGGGGGGCGCTGGCTCCAGCTCCATCCAGACGGTCGCTGGGACGACTTACTAATGCGCTGGGCTGCCTAGGCTCGACCTTTACTGCTCCTCGATGCGGCTTCTGCAAGCGGTGACGTCCGTTTTCGCGGCCCTGCTGCTCCTGCTTCAGGCTCCCGCCACTGCCCACGCTGGCCACGGTTTCGTGGCTAAGGCCGTTGAGAGGGTTGCCCCAAGCGTGGTGCGCATCGACACCGAGCGCCAGGTTCTCAGCCCTGGACTGGGGAGTGGCCTAGATGACCCGCTACTCCGTGAGTTGTTCGGGGACCTGCCAAGCAGTCATCGCGAAAATGGTCAGGGTTCCGGGGTTGTGATTGAAGCCGAGGGGCTTGTGCTGACGAACGCCCACGTCGTGGACAGTGCCGACCGTGTGCAAGTGAGCCTGGCGGATGGTCGGCAACTCGATGGAGCAGTGGTGGGCTCTGACCCTGTGACTGATCTGGCGGTCGTGAGGCTGGAGGAGGCCCCGGCCGGGCTGAAGGCCGCGCCGCTAGGGGATTCCGATGCTTTGGAACCAGGTGACTGGGCTATTGCCCTGGGCAATCCTTATGGACTCGACAGCACGGTGACTCTGGGGATCGTCAGCAGCCTGCATCGCAACATCAGCAGCCTGGGATTCACGGACAAGCGTCTGGAGTTGATCCAGACCGATGCCGCGATCAATCCGGGCAATTCAGGCGGGCCGCTCATTAATGACGCTGGCGAGGTGATCGGGCTCAATACCCTTGTGCGCGCTGGCCCAGGGGCAGGTCTCGGTTTTGCCATCCCGATCAACCTGGCCAATGGTGTCGCCACCCGACTAGCCAGCGGCAATGCAGTGGTCCATCCCTACTTAGGTCTGCAGCTGGTGCCGCTCACTGTGCGCCGCGCTCGTGAGCACAACGCTGATCCCAATGCCTTGGTCCAACTGCCCGAGCACGATGGTGCCCTCGTCCAACAGGTATTGGAGGACAGCCCGGCCGTGAAGGCAGGGCTGCGCCGCGGTGACCTGGTGGTTCGCGCTGGGGATCGACTTGTGCAGGCCCCTGGCGATCTGCTGGCTGTGGTGGAGGGATCAACCCTCAATCAGCCCCTCAACTTGGAGGTGCTTCGCGGGGAGAATCTGCTGAAGCTCATGATCCGTCCGGCGCCGCTGCCTGCGAGCAGTGCTGGATAAGCCCGCAGGACCATTGCTAGGTTCCCGGCCGCAGTAAACCAAGTCCCATGTCTGACCTGCAGAACCAGATGAAGCAGGCCGTGGCGCTGGCCGCAGTGGATCAGATCCGCAATGGCATGGTGCTCGGCCTGGGCTCAGGCTCCACCGCCGCGCTGATGATTAAGGAGCTCGGGGCTCGTCTGCAGGATGGTCGCCTCAAGGACATCACAGGAGTGACCACCTCCTTTCAGGGCGAGGTGCTCGCCGCCGAGCTGGGCATTCCGCTGCAGTCGCTCAACGCAGTAGAGCGCATTGATCTGGCCATCGACGGGGCCGATGAAGTTGACCCTGCATTTCAGCTGATCAAAGGCGGCGGCGCCTGCCACGTGCAAGAGAAGCTTGTGGCCTGCCGGGCCAATCGCTTTGTGGTTGTGGTGGACAGCTCCAAGCTGGTGGAACGCCTCAATCTGGGATTCCTACTGCCGGTGGAAGTGATGGCAGGCGCCTGGCGTCAGGTGCAGCAACAGCTGCAGGCCATGGGGGGCACGGCCGAGTTGCGCATGGCAACCCGCAAGGCTGGGCCGGTGGTGACCGATCAGGGCAACCTTGTGCTGGATGTGCGCTTTGAAGCTGGAATCAAAGATCCAGTGGAATTGGAGAGGAGCATTAATAATTTGCCTGGAGTGCTTGAGAACGGCTTATTCGTCAACCTTGTCGATCAGGTGCTTGTGGGCGAGATTAATGATGGTGTCGCTGGGGTCCGTGACCTGCCTCGGGCATGATTTGTTTCTTCGCGAATCGCGAATATGTATGGGGCGTTAACTACTGGCGTCCTCATTTGGTTTGAGTTCAGTTATCTCTTATTCGTGTCTTTATGGCGGTGTTTGAGCCGTCTAAGCTTCTAAAAACTCGGATTGTTGTTTCTTGGCGACTTGAGCAGTCTCGGGTTTAACCCTGAAGACGTCTCCGCACTGATTCCCTGTGGCTGTGTAGGCCTTCGTTCTCGGCAAGCGTCATGATCGCCGCACCGGTGGCTTCAAGGGCTTCCCTGTTGAAGCTGATCAGACTGGTGTGACGCATGAAAGTCTCCACGCTGAGTGCTCCGCTGAAGCGGGCTGTGCCGGAGGTGGGCAGGGTGTGATTTGGCCCGGCCAGATAGTCCCCGGCAGCTTCAGGGCTGTGGGAACCCATAAAGATGGCACCTGCCTGTTGGATCCTCTCTGCCAGGCTGCGGGGATCGGCCACCAACAGCTCAAGGTGCTCAGGTGCAAAGCGATCAGAGAGCTCCGCGGCTTGATCAAGATCGCTGCAGTGAACGATCAGGCCCCAGTCGCGGATGGAGGCTTCGGTGACTTCACGTCGAGGGTGGTCGACCAGTTGTTGCTGCAGTTGCTGCGGTACCTCCTGAAGCAGGCGCTCACTGGTGGTCAGCAGGATGGCAGCTGCCATGGGGTCATGCTCAGCTTGGGCCAGTAAGTCGGTGGCAACTAGTTCTGCATCTGCCGTGTCATCGGCAATGACGAGAACTTCGCTGGGGCCGGCGAGGGAGTCGATGCCAACCCGTCCATAAACAGCTTTTTTGGCGAGGGTGACATAGAGATTGCCTGGTCCTGTGATCACGTCAACAGCAGGGATGCTCTCGGTTCCCCAGGCCATGGCGGCAATGGCTTGCGCTCCGCCGACGCTATAGATCTCACTAATGCCAGCGACCTTTGCTGCCGCTAGTACGGCAGGGTTTACCTGTCCGTCAGGGCCCGGAGGTGTGCACATCACTAAGCGATTTACGCCTGCCACCTGCGCTGGGATGGCATTCATCAGGACGGTGCTTGGGTAGGCGGCTCGACCGCCGGGAACATAGAGACCGGCGCGCTGCACCGCTCTCCAGCGGCGACCAAGCAATTCGCCGTGGGTGCCAGTGCGTTCGATATCCCGAGGTAGTTGTTCGCGGTGAAAGGCGGTGATGCGCCGGTGGGCTAGCTGCAGGGCGTCGCGTAGCTCCTGCGGCACAGCTTTCCAGCTCGACTCAAGCTGCTCCGGGGCCACGCGCAAGTCAGCCAGCTCCACGCGATCAAAACGTGAAGTGAATTCACGCACGGCAGCATCACCACGCTTACGGATCGCAGCGATCACATTGCTCACGGTGGCTTCAGCTGCTTCAACTCCAGCTGAGCTGGTGCGTTCTTCGATCTGCCTCAGCCGCTTAATGGCGGCACCGGGATCGGTGAGCACCTGCACCATGGGAGTCCGTCAGGGTCGGACACGACGCTAGGTCAGGCTCAAGGGCTCGTTGAGCCGTTAGGATGGTTGTTTGTCGTTTTGCGGCCCGTACACCTCTGTGGCGAATAACAAGTCTGCTCGGAAACGCATCGAAATTGCTGAGCGCAACAGGCTGCACAACCGCAGCTATAAAGCAGCCATGCGTACGCTGATGAAGCGTTGTTTAAACGCTTGCGCTGATTACACCAGTGCTCCTGGTGATGACTCCAAAGCCAGCGTGAAATCCAGCATGAGCGCTGCCTTCAGCAAGATCGATAAAGCGATCAAGGTTGGGGCGATCCATCGCAATGCTGGCGCCCACCAGAAATCCCGTCTGAGCGCTGCGGTCAAGAAGGCCATCGAGCCTGCTGCTGCGGAAGCCTGAAATTCCGTCAGACTGATTCCGATTAGCCATTGAGGTCATGAGCAGCGCTGTTCTGCCTCTTATCGACAGCCACTGCCACATCGTCTTTAGGCAGTTCGATGACGATCTTGAAGTGGTGGCCAATCGCTGGCGTGAAGCCGGTGTTCAAGCCCTGCTTCATGCCTGCGTCGAGCCCAGTGAGATCCCAGGGATCAGGGCTTTGGCAGATCGTTTCCCGGAAATGCGCTACGGGGTGGGTGTTCACCCCCTCGATACAGAGCACTGGGCAGCGGACACCGTCGATGTTCTGCGGGCTGCAGCTCAGGCTGACTCGCGCGTTGTGGCCATCGGTGAACTTGGGCTTGATCTCTATCGAGCCACCAACCTTGATGAGCAACTTGCCACATTGATTGCTCAGCTTGATCTTGCTGAAGAGCTTGATCTTCCAGTCATCATCCATTGCCGTGATGCGGCTCAGCCGATGCTGAGCTTGCTGGAGGAACGCCGTTTTTCCGGTAAGGCCATCAAAGGAGTGATGCATTGCTGGGGCGGCACACCTGATGAGATGGAGGCGTTTTTGAGCTACGGCCTCTACATCAGCTTCAGCGGTACCGTCACATTCCCCAAAGCTGTTGAAACCCACCAGTGCGCCCGCCAAGTTCCTGCGGGTCGCTATTTGGTCGAAACTGATTGCCCTTTTCTCTCTCCAGTTCCCCGGCGCGGCAAGCGTAATGAGCCTGCCATGGTCCGTCACGTTGCCGAACGGGTGGCTCAATTGCGAGAAGAAACCCTTGAGCAGGTCTGCCTGCAGAGCAGCGCCAATGCCAGTCGTTTGTTTAATTTGCCTTACCAGTCTTGAGCTGATACTGGAGTTCTCAGCAAACAAGCTTGACAAAAAGGGGTTTCAAGTGGCTAAGATCGACTATTGCCCTAGTCCAGGGCAGTGTTGACGGCGCACCCATTGGTTTTTTGCCACTGACTGAGCCACGAACAGGGCCGCCCCTTGCTGCAGCGGGGGGCGGCCCTCGGCTTGGTCAGACACGGTGCTCTGCCAGCAGTCTCCTCTACACATCCAGGTCTCCGAATGAGCAGCGCGATTCAGGTCGCCAAGACCGCTACTTACCTCCCCGATCTGGTGGAGGTTCAGCGGGGGAGTTTCAAGTGGTTTCTGGAGAAAGGGCTGATCGAGGAGTTGGAAAGCTTCTCCCCGATCACCGATTACACCGGCAAGCTCGAGCTGCACTTTGTCGGTAGCGAGTACCGGCTTAAGCGCCCTCGCCACGATGTGGAAGAGGCGAAGCGTCGTGACGCGACCTTTGCCTCGCAGATGTACGTGACCTGCCGGCTGGTCAACAAGGAGACCGGTGAAATCAAGGAGCAGGAGGTTTTCATCGGCGAGCTGCCTCTGATGACCGAGCGAGGCACGTTCATCATCAATGGCGCCGAGCGTGTGATCGTCAATCAGATCGTTCGCAGCCCCGGTGTCTATTTCAAGGACGAGCAGGACAAGAATGGCCGCCGCACCTACAACGCCAGCCTGATCCCCAACCGTGGCGCCTGGCTGAAGTTCGAGACCGATAAGAACGATCTCCTGCACGTGCGCGTCGATAAGACACGCAAGATCAATGCTCACGTGATGATGCGGGCCATCGGCCTGTCGGACAACGATGTCCTCGACAAGCTGCGGCACCCTGAGTACTACAAAAAGTCGATTGATGCTGCTGATGAGGAGGGCATCTCCTCAGAAGACCAGGCCCTGCTTGAGCTCTACAAAAAGCTGCGCCCTGGCGAGCCTCCTTCAGTCAGTGGTGGTCAGCAGCTGCTCCACAGCCGCTTCTTTGATCCCAAGCGCTACGACCTAGGTCGGGTGGGTCGCTACAAGATCAACAAGAAACTGCGTCTCACCATTCCTGATGCGGTGCGCACCCTCACCCCTGAGGACGTGCTCTCCACTCTTGATTACCTGATCAATCTGGAGCTCGATGTGGGCGGAGCCTGCCTCGATGACATCGACCACCTGGGTAACCGTCGCGTGCGCTCCGTTGGAGAACTCCTGCAGAACCAGGTTCGCGTTGGTCTCAATCGCCTCGAGCGCATCATCAAAGAGCGCATGACAGTTGGCGAGACTGATTCGCTTACACCCGCTCAGCTGGTCAACCCAAAGCCCCTGGTGGCAGCGATCAAGGAGTTCTTTGGCTCCAGTCAGCTGAGCCAGTTCATGGATCAGACCAATCCTCTGGCTGAGCTCACCCACAAGCGCCGCATCAGTGCCCTCGGCCCAGGTGGTCTGACCCGCGAGCGCGCTGGCTTTGCAGTTCGCGATATTCACCCCTCTCACTACGGCCGAATCTGTCCGATCGAGACGCCGGAAGGCCCCAATGCCGGACTGATCGGCTCGTTGGCTACCCACGCCCGGGTCAATGAGTACGGCTTCATCGAGACCCCTTTCTGGAGGGTTGAGAACGGTGTGGTTGATAAGACCGGCGATCCCATCTATATGTCCGCCGATCTGGAGGATGAGTGTCGTGTCGCCCCTGGTGATGTCGCCACGGATGACGAAGGTCGAATCACCGCGGATCTGATTCCTGTTCGTTACCGCCTCGATTTCGAGACGGTGCCTCCTAATCAGGTCGATTACGTCCAGCTTTCACCGGTGCAGGTCATCTCGGTGGCAGCCTCGTTGATTCCCTTCCTTGAGCACGACGATGCCAACCGCGCTCTGATGGGGTCGAACATGCAACGTCAGGCGGTGCCGCTGCTGCGTCCGGAGCGTGCGCTTGTTGGTACCGGCCTTGAGACACAGGTCGCCAGGGATTCCGGCATGGTTCCCATCACCCGCGTCAATGGTGAGGTGGTGTTCGTGGATTCCACGCAGATCATCGTCCGCGATGCCGAGGGGCTGGATCACTACCACCTGCTGCAGAAGTACCAACGCTCTAACCAGGACACCTGTCTGAACCAGCGCCCGATCGTTAAGCAGGGTGATCAGGTCATTGCTGGTCAGGTTCTCGCCAATGGTTCGGCCTGTGAAGGAGGTGAGATCGCTCTTGGCCAGAACATGTTGATCGCCTACATGCCCTGGGAGGGATACAACTACGAGGACGCGATTCTCGTCAGTCAGCGCTTGGTGCGCGATGACCTCTACACCTCGGTGCACATCGAGAAGTACGAGATCGAGGCCCGTCAGACCAAGCTCGGTCCTGAGGAGATCACCCGCGAGATCCCCAATGTTGCGGAGGAAAGCCTCGGCAGTCTTGATGAGATGGGCATCATCCGCATCGGCGCTTTTGTGGAGAGCGGAGACATCCTGGTGGGCAAGGTGACCCCCAAGGGTGAATCGGATCAGCCCCCTGAAGAGAAGCTTTTGCGAGCGATCTTCGGGGAAAAGGCTCGCGATGTGCGGGACAACTCATTGCGGGTGCCTAAGACCGAGTGCGGGCGTGTGGTGGATGTGCGCATCTACACCCGCGAGCAAGGTGATGAACTTCCCCCCGGCGCGAACATGGTCGTCAGGGTCTACGTGGCGCAGCGTCGCAAGATCCAGGTGGGTGACAAGATGGCCGGCCGCCACGGCAACAAAGGCATCATCAGCCGCATTTTGCCGTTGGAGGACATGCCATATCTGCCCGATGGCACCCCCATCGACATCGTGCTCAACCCCCTTGGTGTGCCGAGCCGCATGAATGTGGGTCAGGTCTTCGAATGTTTGATGGGCTGGGCTGCCGACAACCTCGATTCCCGATTCAAGATCGTGCCCTTCGATGAAATGCACGGAGCGGAGAAGTCCAAGGAGACGGTTCAGAACTATCTGATGGAAGCGGCCAAAGCGCCTGGTCGCGAATGGGTTTATGACCCTGAGAACCCTGGCAAGATTCAGCTCACTGATGGACGCACTGGGGAGAAGTTCGACCAGCCCGTCACCGTCGGACGTGCCTACATCCTCAAGCTGGTGCACTTGGTGGATGACAAGATCCACGCTCGCTCTACGGGTCCCTACTCCCTGGTTACGCAGCAGCCTCTCGGTGGTAAGGCTCAGCAGGGTGGTCAGCGTCTCGGTGAGATGGAGGTATGGGCTCTGGAGGCCTACGGCGCCGCTTACACCCTGCAGGAACTGCTCACGGTGAAATCCGACGACATGCAGGGCCGTAATGAAGCTCTCAACGCCATCGTTAAGGGCAAGCCGATCCCAAGACCCGGTACTCCTGAGTCCTTCAAGGTGCTGATGCGCGAGCTGCAGTCCCTGGGTCTTGATATCGCCGTCTACACCGATGAAGGCGCTGAGGTTGATCTCATGCAGGACGTGAATCCACGCCGCAGTACTCCCAGCAGGCCTACCTACGAATCCCTCGGCGTCGCTGATTACGACGAGGACTGAGCCTCCGTGCGGCCAAGTCCGCCCCCTGAAGACCACCTGCGACCCATCGATCTCCGGCTATGACCAACAGCAACACCCGTACTGAGAGCCACTTCGATTACGTCAAGATCACCCTGGCGTCCCCCGACCGGATCATGCAGTGGGGTCAGCGCACCCTGCCCAACGGTCAAGTAGTTGGCGAGGTCACCAAGCCCGAAACCATCAACTACCGCACCCTGAAGCCCGAGATGGACGGGTTGTTTTGCGAGAAGATCTTCGGTCCCTCTAAGGACTGGGAGTGTCACTGCGGTAAGTACAAACGGGTTCGTCACCGTGGCATCGTTTGCGAACGATGCGGCGTGGAGGTCACCGAGAGCCGGGTGCGCCGTCACCGTATGGGTTTCATCAAGCTGGCCGCACCCGTCTCCCACGTCTGGTATCTGAAGGGCATCCCCAGTTATGTCGCGATCCTGCTGGACATGCCTCTGCGTGATGTTGAGCAGATCGTTTACTTCAACTGTTATGTGGTCCTCGATCCGGGTGATCACAAGACCTTGAAGTACAAGCAGCTGCTCACCGAGGACGAGTGGCTGGAGATTGAGGATGAGATTTATGCGGAGGACTCAGAGATCGAGACCGAGCCAGAAGTTGGTATCGGAGCTGAAGCCCTCAAGAGTCTGCTGGAAGATCTTGAACTGAATGAAATCGCTGAACAACTGCGCGAAGAAATCAGCGGAAGTAAGGGTCAGAAGCGCGCCAAGCTGATCAAGCGTTTGCGGGTGATTGACAACTTCATTGCAACCAATGCTCGCCCCGAGTGGATGGTGCTGGATGCAATCCCCGTTATTCCGCCTGATCTGCGCCCGATGGTGCAGCTCGATGGAGGTCGTTTTGCCACCAGTGATCTCAATGACCTCTATCGCAGGGTCATCAACCGCAACAACCGTTTAGCCCGTCTGCAGGAGATCCTTGCCCCCGAGATCATTGTCCGTAATGAGAAGCGGATGCTGCAGGAGGCCGTCGATGCACTGATCGACAACGGCCGTCGCGGCCGAACCGTTGTGGGAGCCAACAATCGCCCGCTGAAGTCACTCAGTGACATCATTGAAGGCAAACAGGGTCGTTTCCGTCAGAACCTGCTCGGCAAGCGTGTCGACTACTCCGGTCGTTCAGTGATCGTGGTGGGTCCCAAGCTGAAGATGCACCAGTGCGGTCTGCCCAAGGAAATGGCGATCGAGCTGTTTCAGCCATTCGTCATCCATCGCCTCATCCGTCAGAACATCGTCAACAACATCAAGGCGGCCAAGAAGCTCATTCAGCGCGCCGATGACGAGGTGATGCAGGTGTTGCAGGAGGTCATTGATGGCCATCCAATCATGCTGAACCGTGCTCCCACGCTGCACCGTCTCGGCATTCAGGCCTTTGAACCCAAGCTTGTCGATGGTCGTGCCATTCAGCTTCACCCACTGGTTTGCCCAGCCTTCAACGCTGACTTCGATGGTGACCAGATGGCCGTGCACGTGCCACTCGCCCTCGAGGCCCAGACCGAGGCACGCATGCTCATGCTGGCCAGCAACAACATCCTCTCGCCAGCCACTGGGCAGCCGATTATCACGCCCTCTCAGGACATGGTGCTTGGTACCTATTACTTAACGGCGATCAGGCGTGAGCGTGAGATGCCTGAATTCGGCGATCGCAGTCGCACCTTCGCCAACCTCGCGGATGTTTGTCATGCCTTTGAGGAGCAGCGCCTCGACCTTCACGACTGGCTCTGGGTGCGCTTCAACGGCGAAGTCGAGGATGACGATGAGGGTACTCAGCCCGTGAGCACTGACACTCTCAGTGACGGAACCAGCATTGAGCAGTGGAAATACCGCCGTGATCGTCGCGATGAGGACGGCGCCTTGATTAGCCGTTACGTACTCACCACTACCGGCCGGGTGGTGATGAACCGGACGATCATCGACGCTGTGACCACACGGTGATCCGCTCTTAAAAGCCTTTACTTCCTTCTCTTCATTCCCCTTTTCACTGTCCCCGGTCATGACCAGCTCGTCCAAGCCCGCCGCCCGGAAGACCTCCAAGTCCAAGGCCGCTAAAGCAGCAGCAGCAGCAGCAGCAGCCAGCGCCGAGGCCAGTTCAGCATCCAACGAACTGTCACGTCAGGCGCCTCCCTTTCGTAACAAGGTGATCGACAAGAAGAGCCTGCGAGCGCTGGTCGCCTGGGCTTACAAGCATCACGGCACTGCGGCCACTGCCGCCATGGCCGATGAGCTGAAGGATCTTGGATTCAACTACGCCACAAAAGCCGCCGTATCAATCTCGGTTGAGGATCTGCGCGTTCCTGACGACAAGGTCTCACTGCTCCAGCAGGCTGAGGATCAGATCACTGAGACCGAGGAGCGTTACCGCCTTGGTGAGATCACCGAGGTGGAACGTCACACCAAGGTGATCGACACCTGGACCGAGACCAATGAGCGTCTGGTGCAGTCCGTGCGCCGCAACTTCAATGAGAACGATCCACTGAACTCGGTGTGGATGATGGCCAACTCAGGCGCCCGAGGGAATATGTCCCAGGTGCGTCAGCTGGTGGGCATGCGTGGCCTGATGGCCAATCCGCAGGGGGAGATCATTGACCTGCCGATTCGCACCAACTTCCGTGAGGGTCTGACGGTCACCGAATACGTCATCTCGTCCTATGGCGCCCGCAAGGGTCTGGTGGACACGGCACTGCGGACCGCCGACTCGGGCTACCTCACCAGACGTTTGGTGGACGTCGCTCAGGACGTGATCGTTCGTGAGGATGACTGCGGCACCACGCGCAGCATCGTGGTTGCCGCCGATGACAACGGCAAATACAAAGCCCGTCTGGTGGGCCGTCTTATTGCCGAGGACGTGGTCGATGGCGATGGCAGCGTGATCGCTACCCGCAACACCGAGGTTGATCCACCTCTGAGCGAGGCGATTGAGAAAGCGGGTATTAAGCAGGTGCAGGTGCGTTCACCGCTCACCTGTGAAGCGGCCCGTTCGGTTTGCCGCAAGTGCTACGGCTGGGCTTTGGCCCATAACGAACTGGTGGACTTGGGTGAAGCCGTCGGTATCGTCGCGGCTCAGTCCATCGGTGAGCCAGGCACACAGCTCACCATGCGCACCTTCCACACCGGAGGTGTGTCCACTGCCGAAACCGGTGTGGTGCGCTCTGTTGTCGAGGGCACCGTTGAATTTGGTAGTAAGGCAAAAGTCCGACCTCATCGCACCCCCCATGGGGTTGAGGCGCAGCTGGCAGAAACAGATTTCGTGCTGACTGTGAAGCCCTCAGGCAAGGGTAGGGCTCAGAAGCTGGACGTCACAGCCGGTTCGATTCTGTTCGTTGCCAGCGGTGGGACCATCCCCAATGACACGATCCTGGCCCAGATCTCCAGCGGCTCGGCCGTGAAGAAGAGCGTGGAGAAGGCCACCAAGGACGTGGTCTGCGATCTGGCTGGCCAGGTGCGTTACGAGGATGTGATCCAGCCCAAAGAGGTGCCGGATCGCCAGGGCAACATCACCCTCAAGGCACAACGACTCGGCCGCATGTGGGTGTTTGCTGGTGATGTCTACAACCTGCCTCCCAATGCATTCCCGGTGGTGGAGAGAGGTGCTGATGTCACCTCCGGTGAAGTGCTTGCCGAAAGTCGTCAAATCAGCGAGTACGGCGGTGCTGTTCGTTTGTGCGAGTCCCAGGGCGATTCCCGTGAGGTGGAGATCGTTACCGCCAGCATCACGCTCAAGGACTGCAAGTTGATTGCCACCAGTACCCACAGTGGTCAGATCTGGCATCTGGAGGGCAAGGACAGCACTCGTTACCGCCTCAATACCGAGCCCGGTACCAAGATTGCCAACGGTGAGGTGATTGCTGAGCTGGCCGATGATCGCTTCCGCACCCAGACCGGTGGTCTGGTGAAGTTTGCGCCTGGCTTGGCGATCAAGAAGGCCCGTAGTGCCAAGAACGGATACGAGGTCAACAAGGGCGGAACCCTGCTATGGATCCCGCAGGAAACCCATGAGATCAACAAGGACATTTCCTTGCTGATGATTGAGGACGGTCAGTGGATTGAGGCCGGCACCGAGGTTGTCAAAGACATCTTCAGTCAGACGGCTGGCATTGTCACCGTCACCCAGAAGAACGACATCCTTCGGGAGATCATTGTCCGCTCAGGGCAACTGCACCTCGTCTCCGACAGCAAGGTGCTGGCGCGCTACGGCGAGGGCGGAAAGATGGTCAATCCCGGCGAGGAGATCGCCTCAGGACTCACCGCAGAGGCCATGCATTTGGTCGAGGCTGTTGACACCCCTGAAGGTGGTGCATTGCTGCTGCGCCCTGTTGAGGAATACGCCATCCCCGATGCGGCTCACCTGCCTGAGCTCACCTCCGTCAAGCAGTCTGGCGGCCCTTCCATGGGCCTCAAGTCCATGCAGCGCCTGGCTTACAAAGATGGTGAACTTGTGAAGTCGGTCGAAGGTGTCGAGCTGCTCAAGACTCAGCTTCTGCTCGAGACCTTTGACACCACACCACAGATGACGGTGGATGTGGAAGCTGTGCCTGACAAGCGTGCCAAGACCATCGAGCGCCTGCAGCTGACGATTCTCGAGACGCACCTCGTGCGCCGCGACACTCTCTCTGATGCCAGCCACGGCTCTACCCACACCGAGGTGAAGGTTGCTGACGGCGACAGCATCAAGCGTGGTGATGTGGTGGCCACGGTGCAGATCCTCTGCAAGGAGAATGGTGTTGTGCAGCTGCCAGATAGCAGCGCTGATGAACCGATTCGTCGTTTGATCGTCGAACGGCCTGATGACACGATTCCTTTGGATCTGGGCTCGACCAAGGTCGAGCTCACTGTTGGTCAGCGAGTCGTGGAGGGTGAAGCCCTAGGCGATGGCGTCGTCTCCCCCCACAGTGGTCAAGTGGAGAGCATTGATGGCGGCAAGCTCACCCTTCGCGTGGGCCGTCCTTACATGGTCTCGCCTGATTCGATCTTGCATGTCCGCGACGGAGACCTGGTGCTGCGGGGAGACACCCTGGCCCAGTTGGTCTTCGAGCGAGCCAAGACCGGTGACATCGTTCAGGGACTTCCGCGTATTGAGGAACTGCTGGAGGCCCGTCGTCCCCGTGAGGCAGCGGTGCTCTGCCGTAAACCCGGCAGCGTCAAGGTCGAGCAGGCCGAGGACGAAGACAACCCCACTGTTTCTGTCACCGAGGGTGAGGAGCTCAGCACCGATTACCCGATCCTGTTGGGACGCACCGTCATGGTCAGTGACGGCCAGGAGGTCGTGGCCGGTGATTTGCTCACCGACGGTCCGATCAATCCCCATGAGTTGCTGGAGGTGATCTTCGAGGACTTGCGCAGCCGTCACCCTTCGATGGATGCGGCCAATCAGGCCATCTCTGCCTTGCAGACCAAGTTGGTCCAGGAGGTGCAGAACGTCTACAAATCCCAGGGCGTCACCATCGACGACAAGCACATTGAAGTGATCGTGCGTCAGATGACCAGCAAGGTGCGCGTTGAGGATGCCGGAGATACCACCTTGTTGCCCGGTGAGCTCATCGAGTTGCGTCAGGTGGATCAGGTCAACCAGGCCATGGCGATCACCGGCGGTGCTCCAGCCGAATTCACGCCTGTGCTCCTAGGTATCACTAAGGCCTCGCTCAACACCGACAGCTTCATCTCTGCGGCATCCTTCCAGGAGACGACTCGCGTGCTGACCGAAGCCGCGATTGAAGGCAAGAGTGACTGGCTGCGGGGCCTTAAGGAGAATGTGATCATCGGTCGCCTCATCCCCGCGGGCACAGGCTTCAGTGGCTTTGAGGAGCAGCTCAAGGCCGAGGCCCTGCCCCACCCCGACATCCTCGATGAGGAGAACGCCGGGTATCGCCGCGCCACGAACCTGCGCCCCGATTACACGGTGGAGATGCCCATGCCTCAGCCCAGTGCTGCAGTGCTGGACGATCCCTCTGAGGACGAGCTCGAGGCCACACGCAGCCGTCACGGCATCGATGATGAGCGGCCTAACCTCGCTGCTTTTGCTCGTCCACAGACTGGTGAGGACCTCAAGGAAGAGCTTCTTCCTGATCCTGGAGCCCTCGAGGGTCTTCAGGAAGAGGGTCTCCTCAGTCAGGACAACTGATCGCCATGGTCGTTGCTACCACCACCAAACCGCTGCAGCCCAAGTTGGTGCCGCAGCGGCGACTTCCTCGCTTTGGGTTTCATACCCACTGCGAGCGGTTCAATGGCCGGGTCGCCATGCTCGGCTTCTTTGCGTTGCTGGCCGCTGAGCATTGGCTCGGTCACGGCCTGCTGGTTTGGCCCTGAGCGCACTCCTTGGCCAGAGCTGCTCCCAGCTGGAAGCCTGGGCGGTCGATCAGGGACTGCCCGCCTTCCGTGGGCGACAGCTTCATGATTGGCTCTACGCCAAAGGCGTGAGGCAGTGGAAGGACATCACGGTGTTACCAGCTGCCCTGCGCGATCAGGCTCCAGCTCCCCTGGGACGTTCAGCTGAGCTGCAGCGCAGCGTTGCCCGTGATGGCACGACCAAGCTGCTGCTGTCTACTGACGATGGCCTGTCACTGGAGACCGTTGGCATCCCTACACGAGATCGGCTGACGGTCTGTGTCAGCAGTCAGGTGGGTTGCCCAATGGCCTGTCGATTTTGTGCCACGGGTAAGGAGGGTTTACAGAGGTCGCTGCAGACTCACGAAATCGTGGATCAGGTCCTCACGGTGAGGGAAGTGATGGAGCGTCGCCCCTCCCATGTGGTCTTTATGGGTATGGGGGAGCCATTGCTTAATCCAGAGAACGTGCTCTCTGCCATTGATTGCTTCAGCCGTGATCTGGGCATGGCGATGCGTCAGATCACGGTGAGTACGGTTGGAGTGCCCAATACCCTGCCGCGGCTTGCCGAGCGGGCTATCGAGCAGTTGGGTCGCTGTCAGTTCACGTTGGCGGTCAGCCTCCATGCTCCGGATCAGGAGCTGCGCGAGGAGCTGATCCCCACCGCCCGCGCCTACCCCTACGAGCAGCTTCTTCAGGATTGCCGCCATTACGTCGAGCTCAGCGGCCGCCGCGTCAGCTTTGAATACATCCTGCTGGGGGGACTGAATGACAGTCCGCGGCAGGCTGAGGCGCTTGCACAGAAGGTCAGTGGCTTTCAGACCCACGTCAACCTCATCCCTTACAACCCAATCGAGGAGGAGACCTTTCAGCGCCCAGCCCCCGGCCAGGTGGAAGCATTTGCCGCTGCTCTGAAGAGTCGTGGCATCGCGGTGAGTGTGCGGGCTAGTCGCGGGCTTGATCAGGACGCGGCTTGCGGTCAGCTGCGGCGTCAACGTCAGCGCGGGAAACTGGCCTGATGGCAGCGATTGACTGGATTTTGCTTGCGGCTTACCTGCTCTTCACTCTGGTGCTGGGCTTGTGGCTGGCGCGGCGAAACAGCAGCGAGGAGGATTATTTCGTCGCTGGCCGCAGCCTCAACGGCTGGTTGTCAGGGGCCTCGATGGCCGCCACCACCTTTTCCATTGATACCCCCCTCTACGTCGCTGGTTTGGTGGGTAGCCGGGGTTTGGCGGGCAACTGGGAATGGTGGAGCTTCGGGTTGGCTCATGTCGCCATGGCAGTGGTGTTCGCTCCTCTCTGGCGCCGTAGCGGAGTGCTGACCGATGCCGCTTTTACGGAGCTGCGCTACGGCGGTGCTGCAGCGGCCTGGCTGCGGGGCATCAAGGCTTTCCTGTTAGCACTGCCGGTCAATTGCATCGGCATCGGCTACGCCTTTCTGGCCATGCGCAAGGTGGTCGAGGCTCTGGGCATCGTTGAGGGGCGCCCTGCCTTTGGCGGCCTGACGGATACGGTCTGGCTGCTGGTGGTGGTAGCGGCCATGGTGCTGATTTACACCGTTGCCGGCGGCCTTTGGGCCGTGGTGGTCACCGATGGCATCCAGCTGTTGCTTGCTCTTGGCGGCGCTCTTGCTGTGGCGGTGGTGGCGATGCAAGCAGTGGGCGGTATGGACCAGCTGCTTGTTCAGCTTGAGGCGCTCGATCGCCCCGAGCTGCTCTCCTTGCTGCCCTGGCAGTGGAACGGCAACGGGGTGAGTTGGATCGAAGGCAGCGGGATCAGTATCAGTATGTTCAGTGCCTATCTCGCGATTCAGTGGTGGAGCTTCCGCCGCAGTGACGGGGGTGGTGAATTTATCCAGCGCATGCTGGCTACTCGTGATGAGCGTCAGGCGCAGGTGGCCGGTTGGGTTTTTCTGGTCATCAACTATCTAGTACGCAGCTGGCTCTGGGTGGTGGTGGCCCTGGCGGCGCTGGTGTTGCTTCCAGCCCAGCAGGACCTCGAGCTGGGCTATCCAGCTCTTGCCGTGTCGCTGCTGCCACCTGTGGCTTTGGGGCTGGTGGTGGTCTCTCTGGTGGCGGCTTTCATGAGCACCGTCAGCACGGCGGTGAACTGGGGAGCTAGTTATCTCACCCACGACCTTTACCAACGCTTCTGCCGTCCTGGCGCTGGCGAGCGCGAATTGCTGCTAGTTGGCCAGCTCACAAGCGTGCTGCTGCTGGTGCTGGGAGTGATGACTGCCCTGATCAGCGACAGCATTGGTGCGGTGTTCCGTCTCGTGATCGCTATTGGTACCGGTCCCGGGGTGGTTCTGGTGCTGCGTTGGTTCTGGTGGCGCGTTAATGCCGCAGCCGAATTGGCGGCCATGCTCAGCGGCTTCCTAGTGGGCTTCTCCACCTCCGTGGTGCCTTTGCTGCGGATTGAGGACTACGGCATTCGGTTGATGGTGACCACAGGGCTGTCCGCACTGGTTTGGCTCAGTGTGCTGTTGCTGACGCCACCGGAGTCTCCTCAGGTGCTGGATTGCTTTGTTGAGGCGGTGAATCCGCCAGGTCCTGGTTGGCAGCGCGTGCGCCAGCGTCTGGGAATTGAACCGTTGGAGGGGCTCGATCGACTCCTGAGACGGTTTGTGCTCAGCACGGGTCTGCTTTTTGGCGGGCTGCTGGCCACTGGGGCCTTTCTGCTGCACCAGCAGCGGGCAGGCTGGATCAGCCTTCTGGTGGCTGCGCTCTGCCTGCAACCCCTACGCAGCGACTGGCGTCGATCCGGCCTGGACAGAAGGGCCCAGAATGGCTGAAGGTCTGGGCTTACTTTGTCTTTCTTTCGCTCCAAACTTCTGCCTGCAGCCATCCTGCTGGTATTCGGCCTGGCCCTTTTCGCGGTAAGCGCAAGGATCTGGTTGCCTGGAGATATGGCGGCCCCGGCGCCGATCGGTTGAATTCATGGCGCAGAGCAACGATTTGAACCTCGAACTGGAGCTGCTGGAAGGCGAGCTGCAGGAGGAAAATGCACCTGATCCGCTTGATCTGATCGATGCGGAAGGTCCTGATCAGGGCATCAGCGAAGCGCAGCTGGTCGAGGCTCTCGAGAACCTCAGCGGCGGTTATGACCAGACCATGCAGGGGCTCAAGCTGTTCTGCGAGCACCGTGATGCCCGTTGTCAGCCTTTATTGGTGCCCCTTTTGCAGAGCAGTTGCCCGATCCTGCGCATGAGTGCGGTCTATGCCCTGGGCCGCAACCCGTACAGCGCTGCGCTGCCGCTGCTGCAGCAGCAATTCCGGCTCGACAGCAACAGCTACGTGCGCAAGGCTTTGGCCTGGACGCTGGGCAATTACGCCGATGCAGATGTCACTGGCGATCTGCTGCAGGCCCTGCGTTTCGATAACGCTGCCGTGCGCTTGTGGTCCGCTGGCTCGCTTGTTGATGCGGCTCTGGCTCACCCCGATCAGCTCGATGTGGTCACGACTGAGTTGCTGTTGACCTTGCAGGTCGATCGGGAGGCGGCGGTCCGAAGCAATTGCGCCTGGGGGCTGGGTCGATTGCACCCGCAGCTTTCAGCTGAGCAGCAGCTCAGTCTTGAGGAAGGTTTGCTGCAGGCTCTCCTGCATGACTGCGATACCGGTGTCCGTCAGGACGCCAGATCAGCGCTTGAGCAACTGGATGATGGTGAAGTGTTGGGCCGGTTGCAGACCTTGGTGGACGAGGGCCTGATTGGTTGAGGCGCAGCGGTTATTGGCGAATGCGGCTAGCATCTGACGCCAGCAGGCTGGTTCTCTGTGCCTCAACAAAGCATCCGCTTTCGCATCAGGCCTGATGGCCGCGTCGAGGAGCTGGTCGAGGGCGTGCAGGGGGCTGGCTGTCAGGACCTCACCAGGTCCATCGAAGCCCGCCTGGGCACCGTCAGCTCGGTTCAACCCACGGCTGAGCAGTTTCTGCAGTCCACAGCCTCCCAACCCATACAACAAGACCACCATGTCGCACTTCAGCACGGTCAAAACTGAGCTCCGCGATCGCGAGGCCCTGGTGGCTGCGCTGCGCGATATGGGCCAAGAGCCTGCAAGCGGTGAGCAACCTGTTCGTGGATACCGCGGCCAGACTGTTACGGCTGATCTTTGTTGCAGTCAGGACGGTGGTGCCGACATCGGTTTTCGTTGGAACAGTGCCGAGCAGCGTTATGAGCTGGTCACCGATCTCGATCTTTGGAGTCAGCCCATTCCTGTGGAGCGATTCTTGGCCCAGCTCACCCAGCGCTACGCCTTGCAATCAATCCTCGCCAGCACGTCGGAAGAGGGCTATCAGGTCTCAGAGCAACGCCAGTCCGCTGATGGTTCAATTGAACTGGTGGTCACTCGCTGGCAGAGCTAAGAGTCTTTCATTCACACGCTCATGATCGATCCTGGACTGGCCTTTGGAGCTCAGCCCCAGGGGGCTGAGCGGTCTGCGATTACCGGCATGGAACCTCTACTCGGTGGCGAGTTGAGGGAGAAGGCGGTCTGGGTTGATGAATCTGTTTGTATCGGATGCCGTTACTGCGCTCATGTGGCCTGTAACACCTTCATCGTTGAGCCGGACTACGGGCGCTCGAGGGTGATTCGCCAGGACGGTGATAGCAGTGAGCGGATCCAGGAAGCCATCGATACCTGTCCAGTGGATTGCATTCACTGGGTGGATTTCGAAAAGCTCGATGAACTGCGCCAGCGCCTTGCCGGTCAGGAGCTTTTGCCGCTTGGACTGCCATCTGCAACGCGGCACAAGCGCATTCTGCCCCGGTCGTGATCCCTACCCGCCGCTTCGGACGTACGGAGCTGCCTATGCCCTTGCTCAGTCTGGGCGGCATGCGCTTTCAGCAGAGCTGGAGCGATCTTGAGGCCAGCGCTATCGAGGCGGAGAGTCAGCGCAATCTCGAGGCGACCCTGGCCGCGGCGGTCTCCGCCGGGTTTCATCACGTTGAGACGGCCCGTTATTACGGCACCTCGGAATTGCAATTGGGCCCTGCCCTGGCACGTCACCCCGACGCAAGGCGCATCCTTCAGACCAAGATTCCCCCGCGGGATGATCCCGCTGCTTTTGAAGCCGAGCTTGAACGCAGCTTCAAGCTCCTCGGCGTTGAGCGAGTGGACCTGCTTGCGGTCCATGGCATCAACCTGCATGAGCATCTGGAGCAGACCGTCCGTCCTGGCGGTTGCCTAGAGGTGTTGCGCAGTTGGCAGGCTGATGGCGCCATTGGGCATATCGGTTTCTCAACCCACGGTCCCCTTGATCTGATCCTTGATGCCATCGGCACCAACGTCTTTGATTACGTCAATGTGCATTGGTACTACATCCGCCAAGACAACGGTCCTGCCTTGACTGCCGCCCGCGATCGGGACATGGGGGTGTTTCTGATCAGCCCCACCGATAAAGGGGGCCATTTGCATTCACCCTCTCAGCGACTCCTGCAGCTCTGTCATCCCCTGCATCCGATCGTGTTCAACGATCTGTTCTGCCTGATGGATCCTCGCGTTCACACGATCAGTGTGGGAGCTGCTCGGCCCTCAGATCTGGATCTGCATCTGCAGGCGGTCGCACAGCTCGAGCAGGCGCCGGAGCTGGTGCCTGCTGTGGCTGAACGACTGCAGGCTGCCCTGGTGGAACGGCTGGGAGAACCCTGGGTCGAGACGTCGCAGCAGGGTCTGCCTGCCTGGCGAGATACCCCCGGGGACATCAATCTGCCGGTGTTGCTCTGGCTGCACACCCTGCTTGAGGGGTGGGATCTGGAGAGTTTTGCCAAGGCCCGTTATGGCCTCTTGGGCAATGGCAGCCATTGGTTTCCTGGCCGCAATGCCGCTGCTTTTGAGGCCAGCACTGATGAGCCTGCTGCTGTCACTGCCGAGGAGCTCGATGAGGTTCTTGCCTCCAGCCCCTGGAAACAGGAGATCCCGGCCATCCTGCGACAGCTCAAGCAACGTCTCGGCGGTGCCAGTGTCCGTCGCCTCGGCCCGTAAATCAGACCAGAGGCTGCTTGCCCGGCACCCCAATCGCCCGTGGATAGAAGCGTGGGCAGGGGGCTGAGGGGGTGAGTGTGATGACATGGCGTTGGCCTCGATCTGCGGGCAATGTCATCGCTTGAGGTTCCTCCATCCGCGCGTTCAGCAGGGCGGCGGCCCTTTGCAGTTGGCGGCTGTCCTCCTGCTGCCACTGTCCCCGGTAAAGCAGGGCCTTACCTGTGCTGTTGAGCAGTGGAACCAGGTATTCCGCTACTACTGGAGCGGCGGCTACTGCGCGGGCCACCGCTAGATCAAAGTGGCCGCGGCAGTGGGGATCGCGGCCGGTTTTCTCGGCCCGCTCACAGCGCAGCTGCACCCGTGACTGCAGGCCTAGATCACGGGCCATCGCTTCCACTGCCTGCAGCTTGCGGCCGACCGAATCAACCAATGTGAGTTGGGCCTGCGGCATGGCGATCGCAATGGCCAAGCCTGGAAACCCACCGCCGGTGCCGACATCAATGACCTGCAGCGGGTCGCTGGAGTTACGCCAGGTTTGTAACGGCCAGAGGCTGTCAAACACCTGACTGACCCAGTAGTCATCCCCCTCGACTAGCCGGGTCAGATTGACTCGGCTATTCCAGTGGCGCAACAGTTGCTGCAGTCGCTCGAACTGCTCGACCTGCGCAGCTGCGGGCTGCCAGCCCAGCAGCTCCCAGGGGGCGGAGGTGGTCAGAAGGCACA
>CAJWXK010000017.1 GCA_913048995.1 uncultured Synechococcus sp.
AGTTTCTCTTACTGCAGCTCACCCTTGCTCAGCGCCGGCTGATGCATCGCCAAAGACAGGCGCCGGCACTGACTGCGAGCCTCGATGGTGAAAGGCTTACCGCCTTCCGAGAGCTGCTGCCGTTTCGCTTTACCGATGCTCAGGAGCGCGTGCTGAAGGAGGTCTGCGCCGATATGGCTGAGCCCAAACCCATGGCCCGGCTGGTCCAGGGGGATGTGGGCAGCGGTAAGACCGTCGTGGCGATCTCGGCACTGCTCGTGGCCATTGATTCAGGTCTGCAGGGGGCGTTGATGGCACCCACAGAAGTTTTGGCTCAGCAGCACTACGCCAAGTTGTGCGAGTGGATGCCCCTCCTGCACGTCAATGTTGCTTTGTTGACCGGTTCAACCTCGGCCCCTAGGCGACGCAGCCTTCTCCAGGATCTAGCCAATGGTCAGCTGCATTTGCTGGTGGGTACACATGCATTACTGGAGGATCCGGTCGATTTCTCTCAGCTCGGCCTTGTCGTCGTTGATGAGCAGCACCGCTTCGGAGTCGCCCAGCGCAATCGCCTTCTGAGTAAGGGACTGCAGCCTCACTTGTTGACCATGACGGCCACTCCGATTCCTCGCACCTTGGCCCTGAGCGTGCATGGCGATCTTGATGTCAGTCAGATTGATTCCTTGCCGCCGGGCCGAAAGCCAATCCAGACGCAGGTGCTTTCGGCTGCTCAGAAACCCAAGGCGGAACAATTAATTCGCGAGCAGATTGCCCAGGGGCGTCAGGCCTACGTCGTGCTCCCACTGGTGGATGAATCCGACAAGCTTGAATTGCGATCCGCTATTGAGGAACACCGCCGACTTCAGGAAGAAGTGTTCCCTGAACTTCGCCTCGGCCTTTTGCATGGGCGACTTTCCAGTGCTGATAAGCAGGCCTCCATTGAGGCGTTCAGCTCTGGTGCGGTTGATGTGCTCGTTTCCACCACCGTTGTGGAAGTGGGTGTTGATGTCCCCAATGCCACCGTGATGCTGATTGATCATGCTGAGCGCTTCGGTTTGGCTCAGTTGCACCAACTACGTGGTCGTGTCGGCCGCGGTGCTGCCGCCTCTCATTGCCTCTTGATTAATGACAGTCAGTCCGCGGTCGCTCGGCAGCGCCTCGAGGTGATGGCCAGAAGCAACGATGGCTTTGAGATCGCTGAAGTGGACCTGCGCCTGCGCGGCCCCGGTGAGGTGCTGGGCACTCGCCAGTCCGGGTTGCCGGACCTTGCTCTGGCGAGCCTTAGCGATGATGGCGCGGTCTTAGAGGAGGCCCGTAGCGTGGCTCAGGCGATCCTTGATGGGGACCCATCTCTGGCTCGACATCAGCTGTTGGCCCAAAAGCTCGAAGCCCAGCGTCGCTCTCAAGCAGCTGCTGCAAGGCTCAACTGAGATGAAACGGCCATGGCATGGCATCACCATCGCAGACAACGGGGAAGAGCTGGTGCCCTTACCTCCTTCTCTCCTGCGCTGGGATCCGCACCCCTACGTCGCCCTCGGTGCTCCCTATCCCGCAACGAGTGATCCCTTTCGTTTGCGCACCTCGGTAGCGGAACGGTTGTTGATCGCGCAGGAGAGGCTTCAAGCCGGTTCAGCCAGGCTGAAGCTGTTGATCTTTGATGCTTGGCGCCCGCTGGCTGTTCAGCGCTTCATGGTGGAGCACACGCGCTCTTTGCCTGGGGTCAGTGAAGAGCAGGTGCTCGCCCTATGGGCCGCCCCCAGTGACGATCCTGCAACGCCTCCACCCCACAGCACGGGGGCTGCTGTTGATCTAACTCTTGCTGATCACCATGGACAGCCGCTGGATCTCGGAGGTGAGATCGATGCGGTCGGCCCCATCGCTGAACCTGAGCATTTCGCTCGCGCTCCGAGTGGCAGTCATCAGGCACTGTTTCACCAGAGGCGTTCCCTCTTGCGGGAGGCTATGACTGCAGCTGGCTTTGCTCGCCATCCGAGTGAGTGGTGGCACTTCAGTTGGGGTGATCAACTCTGGGCCTGGCAGTGTTCTCAACCAGAGGCCTTCTACGGACGATCGGGTCAGGCCTGAAGCAGGGTTTCCAGCTCGTCACCCAGTCCATGGCAGAAATCCCCAAAGCTGAGTTTGGGTGATCGGCTCTGCCATTGCTGCAATAACGGTCGCAAGGTGCTCTCTAGATTTGCCAGAGGGAGGCGCTGCATCACCGGTCTGGCGAGTCGGGTCAGTCTGTTGCTGCCGCAAAGCCACAGCTGGTACTGATCAACACCGCTTCCCACAAGGGCCAGCTCAGCCATGTACGGGCGGGCACAGCCGTTGGGACATCCGGTCATTCGCACCAGGATCGGTTGTTCTATGCCCTCTTGTTCCAACAGCGTCTCAAGACGGCTGAGCACCTGCGGCAGGATGCGCTCGGATTCAGTGATCGCCAGACCACAGGTCGGCAGGGCTGGGCAGGCGATGGCGTGGCGGGACAGAAGGCTGGTCTGGGTCGGGTCCTCCCAGCCGAGATCAGTCAGTAGATGACTGATTTCCTCTCGTTGGTCCTTGCCGATGTTGCAAAGCAGCAAGTCCTGGTTGGCTGTCAGGCGTATTTCAGGTTGGTACCGCTCAACAAGTGCCCTAAGCCCGCGTTTGCGATCCCCTTCTAGCCGTCCAGATAGCAGGGGCAGACCGACAAACCAAAGACCGTCCCCCTGTGGTTGCCAACCTAGATAGTCGAGGAGTTCAGGAGTTGCTTCTTTCCGGGGTGGTGCGATCGGACCGTCGAAGTAACGACCTATCTCCTCACGGAACCATGCGATCCCGCGATCATGCAGCAAATATTTCATCCGTGCATGACGACGTACCGCGCGATCTCCGTGATCGCGCTGTAGTGCAACGATTGCCTGGACAAGGTCGAGCACCTGGGATCCCTTGATGTAGCCGAGGCAGTCGGCGGTGCGTGCAAAGGTTTCTTCTTTGTTGTGGGTGCGTCCCATGCCACCACCGACGTAGACGTTGCAGCCGCGCAGGCGCCCAGCTAAATCGGTGAAGGCCACGAGACCCACATCCTGGGTCAGCAAATCAACTGAGTTGTCCCCTGGCACGGTGACAGCAACTTTGAACTTGCGCGGTAGATAGGTGGACCCGTAGAGGGGCTCCTCCTTATCACCGCTGCTGAGCTGTTCAAGGTGCTGCTGCTTCCGCACCTTGCTGGCTTTGATGGATGGCCTGATCTTGTAGCGCTTCTCACCGTCGACCCACAACTCGAGGTAGGCCCCAGCTGCCGCATGGGGTGCCAAGAGGTCCGCGATGTCGTTAGCCAACCTTCTTGCTACTGGGTATCCGGACTTGGCGTATGGCGCTGGTGGAGCCATCACATTGCGGTTGATATCTCCACAGGCGGCAAGGGTGGAGCCCATGTTCCGCACAATCGTGCCGACAACCGTACGGAGCTCCTGCTTGGAGATGCCATGGAGTTGAAAGGCCTGACGGGTGGTGGCCCGCATCGAGCCGTTGCCGTAGGTGTCCGCCAGGCTGTCGAGCGCCAGATACAACTGGGCAGGAATACGTCCGCCGGGGCTGCGCAAACGCAGCATCATTCCCCAGTCCTTCTCCTGGCCTTTCTGTCGATGGTCGCGGTTGTCCTGTTGGTAGCTGCCGTGAAATTTGAGGATTTGCACGGCCTGGTCGGTGAAGAACGGCAGCTCGTTCTCCAGTTCCGTTGCCAGTGGTTCGCGCAGGTGCTCGCTGCCCGCCTTCAACAGCTCGAATTTGCTTTGCTCGGTGGAGGCTGAACGGTCGGGCGCAAGCGTCACGGGCAGAGAGGGTTGGCGCCGAATGCTCTTTTGACCCTAAACAATCACCGCAGTTGGTGTTTCATAAAGTCAGCAGCTGCTGGAGTCCATCCCGTGGCCACCTTTCTGCTGGAAATCGGCACCGAGGAGCTGCCTGCCGATTTCGCGAGGCAGGTGCTCGATCAGCTTGAGCCGATGGTGGCCCGTGATCTGAGTGAGCGACGGCTCAGCCACACGTCGCTCACCTGTACCAGTACACCGCGGCGAATTGCCCTGATCGTCGAGGGATTGCCGCAGTCAGCTGCGGACCTGCAGGAGGAACGCAAGGGCCCTCCCGCCGGTCAAGCCTTCAAAGATGGGCAGCCCACTAAGGCAGCGATTGGCTTTGCCCAGCGCTGCGGCCTGGCGCCCACGTCACTCGAGATTCGGGAGACCCCAAAGGGACCTTTTGTTTTTGCTGATGTCCTTGAGCCCGGTAGGCCGACGCTGGAGTTGCTGGTTGAGTTGATTCCCACATGGCTTGGGGCACTGCAAGGTCGCCGCTTCATGCGCTGGGGTGCAGGGGAACGACGTTTTTCACGTCCTATTCGTTGGCTTGTCGCTTTGCTCGATCAGGTCGTTGTACCGGTGAGGTTGGAGGGTAGTGATCCGGTCGTATCAGCTGGAAAGTTGAGTTCCGGTCACCGGCTTGTGCGTGCTGCTGTCGAGATCCCGAAAGCGACGGCATACCGCGAGTCCCTCTCCGCTGCCGGTGTCGAGGTGGACCGCCTGCAACGGAGAGAGACCATCCAGGCCGTCGTCAGCGCTGCCGCCCAGCGTCTTGATGCACGTCCTGACATGCCTAATGAGCTGCTTGAGGAACTCACCGATTTAGTTGAGCGTCCCAGCTTGATTGATGCAGCCATCGAGGATGAGTCCCTGGATCTCCCTGCTGAGGTGCTCAGCACGGTGATGCGCTCTCATCAGCGCTATGTGCCTCTCTATGAAGGGAGTGCTGATGTTGACCCCCTGGCTCTTACCGCCAGGGGCACTTTGAGACCGCAGTTTCTTTGTATTGCTAATGGGCTGGATGCTGCAGCACCAGGCATCCGCCGCGGCAATGAACGCGTCCTCAAAGCTCGCTTGGCTGATGCAGCTTTCTTCATTGATGCCGACCGTTCGGTTTCCAGCAGTCAACGCCGCAACCAGTTGGCAAGAGTCACCTTTGCTGAGGGCCTTGGCAGCCTTCTGGATCGTTGCAATCGATTGGAGTGGCTGACCACACTGCTGTCTGAGTGTCTGGCTCTCGATCCTGAAACCACTGCGAATGCCAGCCGTGCTGCCCATTTCTGCAAACACGATCTCGTCAGTCAAATGGTCGGCGAATTCCCAGAACTCCAGGGCCTGATGGGGGGGAAATATCTGCTGGCTGAAGGGGAGCCTCGTGCCGTTGCACAAGCGGTACAGGAGCACTATTCGCCAAAAGGCGCCGACGATGCACCACCTTCCTCAGACGCGGGAGCCGTTGTGGCGCTGGCAGAACGGTTTGAACTTCTGCTGAGCATCTTTGCCAAAGGTGAGCGACCCACTGGTTCCTCTGATCCCTATGCGCTTCGCCGAGCCGGTAATGGAATCCTGCAGATCCTTTGGGATCGGGTTTGGCGCTTGGACTTACTCGCGGTTTTCAATCAGGCAGCTCGCCATTGGGCTGAATTGCTGCCCGACTTTGAGATCGACCCCCAGGCACTGACGGCAGAACTGACGGACTTCCTGCGCCAGCGGTTGATCTCGCAGCTTGAAGAACAGGGGGAATGGATTGATCTGGTGCAGGCAGTGACTGCAGAAGCAGATGGATCACAGCGCCTTCTCCAAGATCCGCTGGATGCTCTCGATCGGCTTCAATTGCTCGCCAAACTGCGTCAGGAAGGACGACTGGGGCCTGTGCAAGCCGTCGTGCAGCGTGCCGCTCGCCTAGCTGAGAAGGGTGACCTAGAACCCAGGGTGCTGACTGCAGCAGGGGTGGTTGATCCAGCACTGTTTGAGCAGCCCAGCGAGGCTGCAATGCTCGAGGTGGTTAACCAACTCACCATCGTTGTCACGCAGCCAGGGCGTGATCGTTATTCCGAGCTATGTGAAGCCCTTGCTGGTAGTGCAGCAACGCTCTCCGAATTTTTTGATGGAGAGAGGAGTGTGATGGTCATGGCGGAGGACGAGTTGGTTCGCCGCAACCGCCTCAACCTTCTCGCTGTCCTGCGTAATCAATCTGCAGTGCTGGCAGACTTCTCACTCATTAGCGGCTGATCACCGCCTGGCGGCTCTCCTCTTCTGAAGCAGCAGCAGCTTCGCGGCCGGCCTTGAGGCCACCGCGGATGCCTCCTTCAGCAAGGATCTGCTGAGCTTCCTCCTCAGAGCGAACTGCGCTGGGCACTGCTTTGTAACGCCCAGGAGCCAGGGCATTGCCTCGTAACACCGCACCCAGGGTCAGTGCAGTCAGCTTGAGCTGCTGCCAGGGGTTCATCATCACGACGCGTTTGTAGAGGTAACTGTCAAAAGTCAGTCGCTGCACGTCTTTGTCGTCGCACATTTCGACAAAGGCTTCTCTCGCCGCGTCGTTTCTGTAGAAGATGTTCTGCAAAATCTCAAGCACCTTGTATGTAGCGCCGTATTTGCGGTCCCACTTGCGGAGGTAGACCTTGAGATCACGCTCACTCGGGACCGACTTTCCACCGTTGCTCGTTGCAACGATTTGCTCAGCGCACATTCGACCACTTTTTGCAGCGAAGTAAATCCCTTCTCCCGAGCTTTTGGTGACATAGCCAGCAGCGTCGCCAACTAAGGCCATGCCACCAACAACTCGGCGTGGACGTGGATGTTCGGGAATCGGGTGAGCTTCCACCTTGATGACTTCACCTTTCAGAAGTCGGTTCTTCGCACGCTCACGGATTCCAACCTGCAAGCCTTTGATCAGGCTCTGGTTTTCCTGCATGGTGCCGGTGCCCACGGCCACATGGTCATATTTCGGAAACACCCACGCGTAGAAGTCAGGGGACACGTCGGTGCCCACGTACATCTCAGCAAGACTTTCGTAATAGGCCATCTCTTCACTGGGAAGTTTGATGCGCTCCTGGAAGGCGATGGCGACGTTGTAGTCACCGGCATCCATAGCCTTGGCTACACGACTGTTGGCACCGTCGGCACCAATGATGAGATCAACCTCAAGCGTTTTGGCTTCTCCAGTGCGCTCACCGGCGCTGTAGTCGGAGTAATGGAGTTTGTAAGGGCCCTTGCGATCAGTGCCGGTGTCAATCTTGGTTACCAGGCCATTGACCAACGTGGCACCCAGATCAGCTGCACGGTTGCGCAGGAAGGAATCCATCACTTCCCTGCGGCACATGCCGATGTATTCATCGTCGCGATCGAGATTGATCTCTACCTCACGATTGGAGGGCGAGATCATGCGCATGTTTCTTACTTTGCGGTCAATGATCTCCTCGGGCAAGTCGAATTCCTCGACCATGCATAAGGGGATTGCTCCACCACAAGGCTTGGCGTTATCCAGCTTTCGCTCGAAGATCCAGGTCTCGATGCCAGCCTTGGCCAGCACCTCAGCAGCGCAAGACCCGCTAGGTCCCCCGCCGACAACGGCAACACGCAACATTCCTGAGACCCCGTCTTGGGTTTGCACGGAAATTTCAAGCTAACACTGGTTGTGTCAAAGATGCTGGCGAAATCCAAGCCTGGGACTACGATCTGACAAACGAAATCGACCCGCCCGGATGCTCCGCACCCGAGAGGACGTCCCGGTAGCGCGCCGGCATAAGCCTTCTACCCCCCAACGGCAGCTGCCTATTGCCCCTGTGGTGATCAGTGTGAGCGTCGCTCTTGGGGGTGGTTTGGCGGCTTTGTTTCTGCTTCAAGAGCGACTCTTGACACGTTGGTCAGAACCCCTGCCGCAAGTTGTTCAAGGCATCGATGCCAGGCCGGATCGCTATGGCCGCTTGCTGGGGCACTTCCCCTACCCGGAGGCTGAGCCCGACAGCTTGGTGGAGGTGCGACCTGGTGTTCAACTTCATCGCCAAGCCGCTGAGGCCTTGCAGGCACTGCTGGCAGCAGCTCATTCAGATGGCGTCAGGCTCAGTTTGATCAGTGGTTTCCGTTCACGCGAGACCCAGCGCAGTGTCTTCTTTGATGTCAAATCCCTCCGCAACCAGAGCGCTGAGGAACGTGCCAAGGTCAGTGCACCGCCTGGATATTCCGAGCACAGCACTGGCTTTGCTGTCGATTTCGGCGACCGCAGCAGGCCTCAGACCGACCTGGTCGAGAGCTTTGAAAGCACCCCAGGCTTTTATTGGTTGCAGAACAACGCTCACCGTTATCACTTCCGTCTTTCGTTCCCTCGCCAGAACGCTCAGGGACTGAGCTATGAGCCCTGGCATTGGCGTTTTGAAGGATCAGCCCGGGCCCTCGAGCAGTTCCAGGCAGCACAGAGACTTCAAACTGGACGTCTCAACTGAGACTAGTTTCGATCGATGAGGGGATAGAGTCTCGACGTTCAGACCCAGTCTCAGAGTGGGGCAGGGCGGTCGTCTCCAGGATTCTTAACCCAATGAGCGCCACGACCTCGCGCGCCGCGATACGCAACATTGCGATCATCGCTCACGTTGACCACGGCAAAACCACCCTGGTGGATGCCCTGCTTCAGCAGTCCGGCATTTTTCGCGATGGTGAGGCAGTGCCCACCTGTGTGCTGGATTCCAACGACCTGGAGCGTGAGCGTGGGATCACCATTCTCTCCAAAAACACAGCGGTCGATTTTCAGGGAACTCGCATCAACATCGTTGATACTCCTGGTCACGCCGATTTCGGTGGTGAGGTGGAGCGTGTTCTCGGCATGGTGGATGGCTGCCTGCTGATCGTTGACGCCAACGAGGGGCCCATGCCCCAGACGCGGTTTGTGCTGAAGAAAGCGCTGGAAAAGGGTCTGCGCCCGATCGTGTTTGTGAACAAGATCGATCGTCCTAGGGCTGATCCTGAAGTGGCCGTCAGCAAGGTGCTTGATCTCTTTATCGAGCTCGGTGCTGACGATGATCAGTGTGATTTCCCCTATCTTTTTGGTAGCGGGCTTGGTGGGTTCGCTAAACCCGATATGGCCACCGATAGCGACGACATGCGTCCGCTTTTCGATGCGATTCTGCGGCATGTTCCACCCCCGGTTGGTGATGTGGACAAACCTCTGCAGTTGCAGGTCACCACACTTGATTATTCCGATTTCCTGGGTCGGATCATGATCGGTAAAATCCATAATGGATCGATTAAGGGTGGTCAGTCTGCAGCGCTGATTCGCGATGACGGGAGTATCAAGCGCGGTCGCATTAGCAAACTATTGGGTTTCCAGGGTCTACGTCGCGTCGAGATTGAAGAAGCGTTTGCAGGAGATTTGGTTGCAATCTCCGGCTTTGATGAAGTCAATATTGGTGAGACCATTGCCTGCCCTGACAATCCAGAGGCACTGCCCCTGATCAAGGTGGATGAACCCACCTTGCAAATGACTTTTGTGGTGAATGACTCACCATTTGCAGGTAAAGAAGGAAAATTTGTGACCAGCCGGCAGTTGCGTGACCGTCTGCAAAAGGAGCTGCTTACCAATGTGGCTTTGCGAGTTGAGGACACTGATTCCCCTGATCGCTTTTCGGTCAGTGGCCGAGGGGAGTTGCACCTTGGGATCCTCATTGAAACCATGCGGCGTGAGGGTTATGAGTTCCAGGTTTCGCAGCCACAGGTCATCTTCCGTACGGTGGATGGGACCCCTTGTGAACCATTTGAGACTCTTGTTCTCGATGTGCCCGAGGAAGCTGTAGGTAACTGCATAGAGCGCCTTGGTATCCGCAAGGGTGAGATGCAGAACATGGAAACAGGCGACGATGGAAGAACTCAATTGGAATTTGTTGTTCCTTCAAGGGGCCTAATTGGCTTTCGCGGCGATTTCATCCGCGCTACACGCGGTGAGGGAATCATGAGTCACTCCTTCCTTGAGTATCGAAAGATGCAGGGTGATTTTGATACCCGCCGCAATGGGGTTCTAATCTCTTTTGAAGAAGGCACAGCTACGTTCTATGCCCTTAAGAATGCCGAGGACCGTGGCCAATTCTTCATTAAGCCTGGAACAAAGGTCTACAAGGGCATGATTGTTGGCGAGAACAATCGGCCCCAAGATCTAGAGATCAATGTTTGTAAGACCAAGCAACTTACAAACATGCGTTCGGCAGGTGCTGATGAGCTGGACACCCTCCAGTCTCCAGTTCAGATGACATTGGAGCGGGCACTTGAATACATCGGTCCTGATGAAATGCTCGAAGTGACGCCTGAATCAATCCGCTTGCGCAAACTGCCCGCTAAGAAGGCAGCGAAGCGATAGTTCGTGGATCCCTTTGACGACCCCCGCTTTGCTCAGGGGGTCGAGCTGTTCAATGCCGCTCAGTGGTATGAAGCCCACGACGTCTTCGAGGCTCTTTGGCACGAGACCACTGACCCTGAACGTCGTTGGCTTCAAGGTGTTGTACAGATAGCTGTGGCCATGGTTCATCTGGGTCGTGGCAACACCAACGGCGCTGCGATCCTCCTCGGTGAGGGACTTGGACGATTAAGCAGCTCACAGGCCGTACCCCAGCGCTGGCGTGCTGAAACGCTGATCGCTCCATGCCGTCAGCAGCTCTTGCAGCTTCAGGGGCAGTGCAAAGACTCTGGGCAGGTCACTCCTGTCCCAACACTGGTTTTTGATTCACCAGAGTGATCTCCGTAAACTGCGAACTCAGACCTTGCTGCGGAGCGATGCCCGGCCTACGCCTCCGTCTATTGGTAGTCGGACTGTTGGTTTCAGCTGCCCCCCTGCTCGCTCAACCTGTGAGTGACCAGCTTTCGCCGGGTCTGACCCTCCCTGAGTTGCCTGCGCCGGAGGTTGATTCCAGTCCTGAGGGGGCTGGCCCGATGGGTCTGGTCACTGTTGAGTCGGATCTCCAGCAGGCCGACAATGTCACTGGAGTCGTTACGGCCAGCGGAAATGTTCGCGTCCTATATCCCCAGCGTGATCTTGTCGCGACCGCCAGGGAGGCAAAGTACTTCACGAAGGAAGAACGCATTGTTCTCGAAGGCGATGTGGATGTTTTCCAACAGGGAGGTAATCGTCTGATCGCCGAGCGCGTCACTTATTTGGTTCTGGAGGATCGCTTGGTGGCTGATCCCGCCAGTGGAGATCAAGTGCGCAGCTGGTTCAAGCTTCAACCCAAGCCAGCGGCTGAGTCCACTCCATGACCCTCTGTCTGAATCAGGTTGAGTTGGCCTTTGGCGGCCGTCCAGTGGTGCGGGGTGTCACCTTGCAGCTCAATCCTGGGGAAGTCGTCGGTTTGCTGGGTCCTAACGGCGCGGGCAAGACCACCACCTTCAATCTGGTGACTGGAATGCTCCGTCCTGACAGTGGTGACGTCCTGCTCGATGGCGACTCGATCAGCTCATTTGCCATGCCTGAGCGTGCCCGGATGGGTATTGGCTATCTGCCACAGGAGGCGAGCGTGTTTCGCAATCTGACCGTGCAAGACAATCTCCTTCTTGCCATGCAAGAAAGTGGCTATCCAGCTCATCTGCGCCGCGCACGCTTAGAGGAGTTGGTTGAGGATTTCCAACTTGAGCGCTTTTTGCACCGCAAGGGATTTCAGCTCTCCGGTGGTGAGCGCCGCCGCACGGAAGTGGCTAGAGCCCTGGCCGTGGGTGCCAATGGCCCCCGTTACCTTTTACTCGATGAGCCTTTTGCGGGTGTTGATCCGTTGGCTGTCAATGATCTTCAACAGCTGATTCGCAGCTTGCGCGAGCGCGGGGTTGGCATGCTGATCACCGATCACAACGTGCGTGAGACGCTTTCCATCACTGATCAGGCTTATATCCTCACCGACGGCAGCATCCTCGCTTCTGGCACTGCTGATCAGCTGGCCAGTGATGTCAATGTCAAACGTCACTATCTCGGGGAGGATTTCAGGCTGTGACCACCGCCCCGTCTGATTTGGTGCAGGTCTCAGCTGAACTCATGCGCCGCGGTCAGAGCCGTTTGCTGCGCCTCTGGCATCGCATCCCATTGATGGATCGCTGGTTGCTCGGTGAGCTCATCGGACCGTTGCTATTTGGCATCGCTGCCTTCACAGCAGTGACCCTTTCGGTCGGAGTGCTTTTTGAATTGGTCCGCAAGGTGGCTGAGGCCGGCCTTCCTTTGGCCATTGCCATCAAGGTGCTGATTCTGAGATTGCCGGGTTTCCTGGTGCTCTCTTTCCCAATGGCCACCTTGATGGCAACTTTGTTGGCGTTCAGCCGACTCTCCAGTGGCAGTGAACTCACGGCTCTGCGAAGTATCGGTGTAGCGACCTATCGCTTTGTGATCCCAGCCCTGGTGATGGCTGGTTTGATGAGTGCTTTGACATTCGTTTTCAACGATGTGATCGTGCCGCCGGCCAATCGCGCTGGCCACATCACGCTTCACCGTTCGATCGGCCGCAGCATCGATTCAGAACGCGGGTCCAACATCATTTATCCCCGCTACGGCTTCATTACACACGGTCCACCACAGAAGCAAGAGCGACTGACCCAACTCTTTTATGCAAAGGAGTTTTTTGAAGGCGAGATGCAGGACGTCACTCTGCTGGACATGAGTCGTTTTGGGCAGAAGCAGGTTCTTAATGCCAAGTCAGCTGTCTACGACGAAGACCGTGGCATGTGGGAATTCCGAGATGGCTCCATCGTCACCATCGATGGTGTCGCTAAGCCAAAAACCACCACAGCCCGCTTCACTACATATTCCTACCCGATGGGAAATGCTCCGCTGGATCTGGCGGAGCTGCCCAGCGATGCCAACAACATGACGGTCAAGGAATCTGTGGCGGCGCTTGCCCTTTTGGAGGAAGCCGGTGACACCAAGGCAGCACGCAAAATGCGTGTCCGGATCCAGGAGAAGTTCTCCTTCCCTGCCATTTGTTTGGTCTTTGGTTTGATCGGCGCAAGTCTTGGTGCTCGTCCTAACAGCCGTACTAGTCGCAGCCAGGGATTTGGCATCAGTGTGCTGCTGATCTTTGTTTATTACCTGCTGGCTTTCGTGTTCAGCTCCCTTGGTGTTAAGGGGACCCTCACCCCATTGCTCTCGGCCTGGAGTCCGGTGCTGATCGGTTTAGGCGGCGGAGTGTTGCTACTCCGTCAGGCAAGCCGCTGAATTAGCCCACAATGGTTTAAACCTGTTTGGTGTGGTTTTTGCGACTTGAACGACCCGGTTCTGCTACTGGGCCTAGCGGCCTTTGCCTTTTTATTGATCGCCCTGCCCTTGTCTTTCTGGGGTCTTAGCGGCCGTTACGGGGATACCACCAGTCGTGCTGTTCAGCTGCTGGTGGTGGGCGCCAATCTTCTACTCACCAGCCAGTTGCTTTTGCGCTGGATCGATTCTGGTCATTTCCCAATTAGCAACCTCTACGAGTCGCTCTGCTTTTTGGCCTGGGGCTGCACCCTGACTCAGCTTCTGGTCGAACGCAGCTGGCCCTCTCCATTGGTCCCTGCGGCTACGACACCAATGGCTTTGGTCTGTGTTGCCTTCGCTAGTTTTGCCCTGCCTGACACGCTTCAGAGCGCGGCTCCACTCGTACCAGCATTACGTTCCAGCTGGCTCGTAATGCACGTCAGCGTCATCATGATGAGCTATGCGGCGTTGCTGGTGGGATCACTTCTATCGGTGGCGGTTCTTCTGACGCAGCCAGGTCAGCCAATGGAACTGCGTAGCAGTTCCATTGGCAGCGGTAGCTTTCAACGGGCTGGTCTGCAAAGTGATGGAGGCAGCCTCGTGCTGGAGGCTGCACCGATCGCTCTGAGCGAGCGGCTTGACAATCTCAGTTACCGCACGATCACGGTTGGCTTTTTATTGCTCACCGTTGGAATCATCAGTGGTGCCGTCTGGGCCAATGAGGCTTGGGGTAGCTGGTGGAGCTGGGATCCCAAGGAGACCTGGGCCTTGATTTGTTGGCTTGTCTATGCCGCATATCTCCACACTCGACTCAGCCGGGGTTGGCAAGGGCGTCGGCCTGCTTGGGTGGCTGTTGGAGGACTCTTTGTGATCAGTGTCTGCTACATCGGTGTGAATCTGTTGGGAATCGGTCTGCATAGTTATGGCTGGTTCTTTGACGGCTGAATTTCAGGCCTGAGATCTCAGAGAACTGCCATAAAAAAGGGCCGTTAGGCCCCTTTTTAATCAGGTTTTGATCCTGACCTGCATTCAGGCGGCGGCCAGTTCAGGACGACGGCTGTTGCGGATGCCTTCGATAGCCGTGGCGTAGTCCGCCTGATTGAAAATGCCTGAACCGCTGACGATGGCGTTGGCTCCGGCTTCGATCACCTTCCAGGCGTTACCGGCTTTGATGCCTCCATCGACTTCGATCCAAGGATCAACACCTTTGTCGGCGCACATGCGGCGCAGGTCACGGATCTTGGAGACCTGGTTCTCGATGAAGCTTTGGCCACCAAAACCAGGGTTGACGCTCATGATCAGCACCAGATCGCAAAGCTCAAGACAGTGCTCGAGGGTTTCGATCGGTGTGCCCGGGTTGAGTACAGCGCCTGCCATTTTCCCAAGATCCCTGATCTGGGCAAGGTTGCGGTGCAAGTGGGTACAGGCCTCAACCTGGACACTGATGATGTCAGCCCCGGCTTTGGCGAAGTCCTCAACGTATTTTTCCGGCTCGATGATCATCAAGTGAACATCAAGAGGCTTTGTGGTCACAGGGCGAAGGGCTTCCACGATCATTGGTCCGATCGTGATGTTGGGCACGAAGCGGCCATCCATCACATCCACGTGGATCCAGTCAGCACCGGCCTGATCAACAGCCTTGACGTCTTCACCCAGCCGGGAGAAGTCGGCGGAAAGAATCGAGGGTGAAATGACTAAGGATTTCTGGGTCATGAAGCGGCCCGTGAAGCGCGCTGATTGTACGTAGAGACGCCGCAGATCCAACACTGATACAGTCACGGCCGCTTTGGCTCGCCTCAGGCAAGCCTTGCTCACCAGTTCCTTGCCCCAGCCACTGTGGATCGCACGCTCATTCAAGAAATCCTCGAGGTCGTCGAGCAGGCCGCCATCGCGTCCGCTGAGCTCACCGGTAAAGGTCTCAAGAATGAAGCTGACGCGGCTGCCGTCGAGGCCATGCGCAAGCGCATGGGCCAGATCAATATGCAAGGCCGAATCGTGATCGGTGAGGGTGAGCGTGACGAAGCTCCGATGCTTTACATCGGCGAGGAAGTTGGTAGTGGAACCGGCCCTGGAGTTGATTTCGCCGTTGATCCCTGCGAGGGCACCAATCTTTGTGCCAACAGCCAACGCGGTTCGATGGCTGTGCTCGCAGCTTCTGAGACTGGCGGCTTGTTCAACGCTCCTGACTTCTACATGAAGAAGCTGGCCGCACCCCCGGCCGCCAAGGGCAAGGTTGATATTCGCAAGAGCGCCACTGAGAACATCAATATCCTCAGCGAGTGTCTCGGTATCGCAGTCTCCGATTTGGTGATCGTGGTCATGGACCGCAGCCGCCACAAGGATCTGATTGCTGAGATTCGTGCCACCGGAGCCCGTGTCCAGCCCATTTCAGATGGTGATGTCCAGGCTGCGATCGCCTGTGGCTTTGCAGGCACTGGCACTCACTGTCTGATGGGCATCGGCGCAGCGCCGGAGGGTGTGATCTCTGCCGCGGCTCTGCGTGCTCTTGGTGGTCACTTCCAGGGCCAGCTGGTCTACGACCCTGCTGTGGCAATGACCAAGGAGTGGGAAGGCCTGACCCGTGAGGGCAATCTGGCCCGCCTGGCTGAAATGGGAATCGCCGATCCTGACAAGGTCTATGAGGCTCACGAGCTGGCCTCCGGTGAAAACGTTGTCTTCGCTGGCAGCGGCATCACCGATGGTCTTCTGTTTAACGGCGTCAAGTTCGAACGTGATTGCGTCCGAACCAGCAGCCTGGTGATCAGCACTCTTGATGATTCCGCACGCTTCACCGATACGGTCCACATCAAGCCTGGCGCACAGAGCATTGCCCTGCGCTGAGCTCTGGCATAGTCAAGGCTGGGCTCAGGCTCAGCCTTGCTTTCCGGCCCTTTTGATCTGACGCATGCATTTAGCCGTCGTAGGGCTCAGCCATCGCACGGCTCCCGTTGAGATCCGCGAACGACTGAGCATCCCCGAGCACTCCCTGGAGAGCTCGCTCCAAACCCTGCGCTCCAACGAGCAGGTGCTGGAGACCTCGATTCTTAGTACCTGTAACAGGCTTGAGATCTACAGCCTTTTGCGCCACCCCGATGAGGGTGTTGCCGCGATACGTCATTTTTTAGCCAATCACAGTGGCTTGGCGGGGGATGATCTGCACCCCCACCTTTTTGCTCTTCACCATGAAGAGGCGATTCAGCATCTGCTGAGGGTCAGTGCCGGCCTCGACAGCCTTGTGCTCGGTGAAGGTCAGATCCTGAGCCAGGTCAAGAAAATGTATCGGCTTGGCCAGGACCACAAATCCATTGGGCCGATCCTTAACCGCTTGCTTAATCAGGCCGTCAGTACCGGCAAACGTGTTCGCAGCGAAACCAACCTTGGTTCCGGCGCCGTCTCGATCAGTTCGGCTGCCGTTGAGCTAGCACAACTCAAGGTTGGCCAGGAGAAAGGCATTGATGATCTTGTCTCTCTCGCTGATGAAACCGTGGCGGTGGTTGGTGCAGGCCGCATGGGTCGGCTGCTCATCCAGCACCTTCAGGCCAAGGGAGCGAAGCGCGTCACCCTGGTCAACCGCACAGTCTCCAGAGCTGAATCCCTTGCCGCCGATTTTCCAGATCTGGGCATCTGCTGTTGCGGGCTTGAAGCCTTGGATGACCAGCTCAAGGTGTCATCGCTCCTGTTCACCAGTACAGGTGCTGACGAACCAATCATTGACCGTGCCCGCCTCGATGGGGCTGGCCGTTCAGAGCGGTTGATGCTCATCGACATCGGTGTGCCTCGGAATATCAGCGCCGACGCCTCAGAGGCTGTGGGCGTTCAGTGCTTTGACGTCGACGACCTCAAGGAGGTTGTGGAGCGCAATGTGGCTGCCCGGCAGGAGCTGGCTCGCCAGGCCGAGGTCTTGCTCGACGAGGACCGTCAGGCATTCATCGATTGGTGGGACGGGCTTGAGGCCGTTCCCACGATCAACAAACTGCGGCGTCACATGGAGGAGATCCGTGAGCAGGAACTGCTCAAGGCCCTCAGCCGCATGGGCTCGGACTTCTCGGATCGCGAGCGCAAGGTGGTCGAGGCCCTGACCAAAGGACTGCTCAACAAGATTCTCCATGGCCCTACGACCGCTCTGCGCGCACCTCAGCCACGTGCTCAGCGTTTGTCCACAATGCAGGCCCTGGAACGGCTTTTCGACTTGCAAACCCCTTCGGAGTAGCAGGCTGGACGCGAGGGACTCACAAAGTTCTGCCCGATTTGCTCCTTTTGCTTGCCGGAATCACTGGCGATCCCCCAAAGTGGCCGCGCTGCAGGGGATTGGATGAAGCGGGTTCTCGGGATCATTCTCGGAGGTGGCGCAGGAACGCGCCTCTATCCCCTCACCAAAATGCGTGCCAAGCCGGCTGTCCCCCTGGCCGGTAAATACCGTCTGATCGATATCCCTGTCAGCAACTGCATCAACAGCGGGATCAACAAGATCTACGTACTGACCCAGTTCAACAGCGCTTCTCTCAACCGTCACATTTCCCAGACCTTCAACCTGTCCTCAGGTTTTGATCAAGGGTTCGTTGAGGTTCTCGCTGCTCAGCAGACTCCAGAGAGTCCTAGCTGGTTTGAAGGCACGGCCGATGCTGTGCGGAAATACGAATGGTTATTCCAGGAATGGGACATTGATGAAGTCCTGATCCTGTCCGGAGACCAGCTCTACCGGATGGATTACGGCCTGTTCGTGGCCGAACACCGCAGCAGCGGAGCTGACCTGACGGTTTCAGCCCTGCCTGTGGATGAGGAGCAGGCTCAGAGCTTCGGGTTGATGCACACCAATGAAGGTGGCTGGATCACCAAGTTCCGGGAGAAGCCCAAGGGAGAGGCGCTCCAGGAAATGATGGTGGATACCGGCGCCATGGGACTGAGTCCAGAGGAGGCAGCACGGCGTCCGTATCTGGCCTCAATGGGCATCTACGTCTTTAAGCGTGATGTCCTCTTCAACCTGCTGGCGCAGAACCCCACAGCCACTGACTTCGGCAAGGAGATCATCCCCAAGGCCCTCAGTGACGGCCTCAAGTTGCGCTCCTACCTCTTTGATGACTACTGGGAGGACATCGGGACCATCCGAGCCTTCTATGAGGCCAACTTGGCTCTTACCACCCAACCCCGTCCTCCGTTCTCCTTCTACGACAAGCAATTCCCGATCTATACCCGTCACCGTTACCTGCCGCCGTCCAAGTTGCAGGACGCCCAAATCACTGAGTCGATCATCGGTGAGGGCTCCATCCTTAAGGCCTGCAGCGTTCACCACTGCGTTCTGGGTGTTCGGAGCCGCATTGAGAATGAAGTCGTGCTGCAGGACAGCCTGGTCATGGGTTCCGATTTCTATGAATCAGCAGAAGAGAGGGCGATCGTGCGCGAGCGTGGCGGCATCCCCATGGGGGTTGGTACTGGAACGACTGTTCGTCGCGCGATTCTTGATAAGAACGTCCGCATCGGCAGCAACGTCACGATCGTCAACAAGGATCACGTTGAAGAAGCAGACCGCTCCGATCAGGGCTTCTACATCAGGGGTGGAATTGTGGTGGTTAACAAGAATGCATGCATCCCAGATGGGATGGTGATTTGATCATCTTGTCTTGATCACAGCATCTCTTAGCAGTCACTTAAGCGCGCCGTGGCCACACTGCTGAGGTCTGGCAGTTACACGGCGCAAAAATGTCCAAAGGACACTTCGGTTTAATCGGTCTTGGGGTGATGGGGGAGAACCTCGTCCTCAATGCTGAGAGCAATGGTTTCTCCAGCGTTGTGTACAACCGCACGCGGGAGAAGACAGATGATTTCATGGCCGGGCGAGGCGCCGGCAAGCAGATCCAAGCCGCTTATTCCCTACAGGAGTTTGTCGACAAGCTGGAACGACCCCGACGCATTCTGATGATGGTTAAGGCGGGGCCAGCAGTCGACGCTGTCATCGATCAGATCTCCCCCTATCTGGAAGAAGGTGATCTGCTGATTGACGGGGGCAATTCCGAATACAAGGACACTGAGCGGCGTGTCACCAAGCTTGAGAGCCAGAGCTTTGGCTTCATTGGTATGGGGGTCTCCGGTGGGGCTAAGGGAGCCCTGGAGGGTCCCAGCATGATGCCGGGAGGCACCAAAGCTTCCTATGACGCCATTGAAAGCTTGGTGACCAAGATGGCGGCCCAGGTGGAGGACGGCCCTTGCGTCACCTACATCGGCCCCGGTGGCTCTGGCCATTTCGTCAAGACCGTGCACAACGGCATTGAGTACGGCATCGAACAGATCCTGGCTGAGGCCTATGACCTGATGAAGCGGGTCAAGGGGATGAACGGCGAGCAGATGGCTGATGTGCTCGGTGCCTGGAATGCCACAGAAGAACTGAATTCCTATCTGGTGGAGATCACCGAGGTCTGCCTGCGCACCAAAGATCCTGAGGACGGATCTGATCTGGTGGAGAAAATCATGGACCAGGCCGGCCAGAAGGGCACAGGCCTCTGGACTGTGGTCACAGCCTTGGAGATGGGGGCTTCTGTGCCCACCATCTATGCATCACTCAACGGGCGCGTGATGAGCTCCATGAAGGCCCAGCGGGTCCAGGCCGAGAAGGTTCTGAATGGCCCTGCCATCAGTGACATCGACCTGGGCAGCCCTGCTGATTCCATGGCACCTGTTATGGATGCTGTTGTGCTCTCTTGCATCGCCAGCTATGCCCAGGGCATGGAGCTGCTGCGCATCGCCTCGAGCGACAACGACTACGACTTGCACATGCCCTCGATCGCCCAGATCTGGAAAGGGGGCTGCATCATTCGGGCCAAGCTGCTCAAGCGCATCCAAGATGCATTTAATGCTGATCCTCAGCTCCCCAACCTGATGCTGGACCCCTGGTTCGCTGAGCAGGTGAACCAGCGTCTGCCAGGTCTTGCCAAGGTGGTCTCAGGTGCCGCCTCGGTGGGTATTCCCGTCCCCTGTTTCAGTAGCACTCTGGACTACATCAACAGCTACCGCACAGCCCGACTGCCCCAGAACCTGGTGCAAGCCATGCGCGACTGCTTCGGTTCACACACTTACCAGCGCACCGACAAAGAGGGTGCCTTCCACACCGAGTGGCTGCAGTGAGCCGTTATCAACTTGTCCAGCTCGCTGATCGTGCTGCCCTTGCCCAGCGAGCCTCCGAGACCATTGCCCAGGTCATTGATCTGAGCCTGGCCCAGCGCGATCGGGCTCAGATCGCTCTCTCTGGTGGCTCCACGCCAGAGGCCACGTATCACCATCTCGGTCGTGAGCACTTGGCCTGGGATCGAGTGGACCTGTTGATGGGTGATGAGCGCTGGGTCCCTGCAGACGATGAGCTCAGCAACGCCCGCATGGTGCGAGGCAGCCTGATGGTTGAGGGCCCCGGTGCATCGGCCTGTTTCCATCCGGTTCCAACGGACTTGCCCAGTGTCGAAGAAGGTGTGATCGCATTTGCCAACACCCTTGAGCGTCTTTGTGACAGCAGCCCACCGGTGCTCGATCTCGTACTGCTGGGACTCGGGGATGACGGTCACACGGCTTCTCTGTTTCCTGGGACAGCTGCCACGGAGGTTCGTGACCGTTGGGTCACGATTGGAGAGGGGAAGGGGATTCCTCGAATCACCCTCACTGCACCGGTGCTTTCAGCTGCACGTCAGGTGGTGTTCCTGGTAGCAGGCGAAGGCAAACAACAGGCCCTTGGGCGCCTTCTGGATTCAGGGGAGGATTCCGCGCGTACGCCAGCCAAGCTTGTCCAGCCCAGCTCTGAAATCGTGATTTTGGCCGATGCAGCCGCTTGTGCTGCTCTTCGCTGAGTTGGTGGCTATCAACATCGCGATCGCTGATGGTTTCAGCGGTTGGCAGAGCCTTAACGACACGGTTATGGGTGGTCGTAGCCAGGGCAGCTGCTCGGTGAGTTCCTCTGGTTTGCTGATGGAAGCCGATGTTGTCGAAGAAGGCGGTGGCTTCATTAGTTGCCGCTCGCCTCGCTGGCAGCCACCACTTGATCTTTCTGAAGCCTCAGCTTTTGCTCTGGAGCTTGAAGGTGATGGGAGGCGATACAAGCTGGCGGTCGCATTGGCTGACCTGGCCGGTCAGCTGGGCGAAATGATCCCAGGTGGTTTGCGCTGGGTGTCTGATTTCAACACTGCAGATTCAGGCAGCACCCGCGTGGTGATTCCCTTCCAGGACCTGAAACCTGTCATGAGAGCCAAGCCGGTTTCACTGCCATTACGTTTTGATCCTGCTCAGGTCAGTCGTCTACAGATCCTGCATTCCCGTTTTGCGGATGACGGGGGCAAGAACCCTGGTTTCCGGACAGGTCCGCTAAGACTTGAGATCAAGCGGATCGAGGCTGTGGAGTGATGCCCCAGGCCTGGCTGCCCACCATGGCGGACGACCCTGAACGGCTTGAGCTGCTGACACGTTGCATCTGCAGGGCCGCCGATCTGAGCCGATCACCGCTCAAGCATGCATTGGTGCCCCAGGAGCAATCCGGTGACAGTTGGATTCTGCGGTTAGAGGCACGAGATCCTGAAGGCCATCGATGCCCGTCGCATGATTTGGAACTAGAGATCTACGGCAGTGCCGCTGATCCCTCACTTCAGCTGGCCTGGGCCAGTGATGAGACGCTCCCAATGTTGTGGCAGGGACGTCATCCGGTCTGGATGGATGGCACCAGTGGTGTGAGCTGCACCCGTCCTGACGATGGGCTCGCCCTGGAGACCTTGGCTCGGAGACTGCGGGCTGAGCTGATTGAGAACGGGTCCTAATTCAACCCTGGTCTGTCACAGCTCCTTGGCTGCTACTGCTCACGAGCCTGGCGTATTTACCCAGCACTCCCGTGCGGTAGCGCGGTGCTCGAACACTCCAGATCCCTTTGCGGCGCTGCAATTCCTCCTCGCTGACATTGAGCTGCAAGAGGTTCTGATTGGCATCGACGCTGATGCTGTCGCCCTCCTGCACTAGGCCGATGGCACCGCCCACTGCAGCCTCCGGCGCGACATGCCCGACCACAAGCCCGTAGGTGCCGCCGCTGAAGCGACCATCGGTAATGAGTGCCACCTTGTCACCCAGCCCTTGACCGACGATCGCTGCAGTCGGAGCGAGCATCTCCCGCATCCCAGGTCCTCCGACAGGGCCTTCATAACGGACGACCACCACATCACCGGCTTTGATGCTGTTGTTGAGGATCGCTTTGAGGCACTCCTCTTCACTGTCAAAGACCCGTGCTGGCCCTGTGAGAGCGGGGGTCTTGATTCCACTGATTTTTGCCACTGCTCCCTCAGTGGCAAGGTTTCCCTTGAGGATCGCCAGATGCCCCTTGGCGTAGAGGGGATTGCTGAGGGGGCGAATCACATCCTGGTCAGCCGGTGGGGCTGAGGGCACATCCGCCAACACCTCGTTGAGCGTCTTCCCCTCCACCGTTCGACACTGCCCATGAAGCAGGCCGGCATCGAGCAGGAGTTTCATCACCTGCGGGATGCCACCTGCCTTATGGAGGTCCACAGTCACGTAGCGACCACTGGGTTTGAGATCACAGATCACGGGAACCCGCTCTCGGATCAACTCGAAATCATCGATGTGCAGCTCCACCCCTGCCGTACGGGCGATGGCCAGCAGGTGAAGCACCGCATTGGTGGAGCCGCCGACCGCCATGATCACGCTGATCGCGTTTTCGAAGGCTTCCCGCGTTAGGAGATCCAACGGTCGCACATTGGCCTTCACGGCATCGAGAAGTACCTCCGCAGAGCGCGCGGCGCTGTCGGCCTTCTCAGGATCTTCCGCTGCCATCGTCGAGCTATAGGGCAGGCTCAGGCCCATCGTTTCAATGGCTGCGCTCATGGTGTTGGCGGTGAACATGCCGCCACAACTGCCGGCGCCAGGGCACGCATTTTTTTCAACCGCTGTGAGTTGCTCTTCGTCGATGTTGCCGCTGCTGAGTTGACCAACGGCTTCAAAGGCACTGACCACCGTCAGATCACAGCCACCAAGTTTTCCGGGTTTGATCGTCCCGCCGTAAACGAACACACCAGGGATGTTCATCCGTGCCATGGCCAGCATGGCGGCGGGCATGTTTTTGTCGCAGCCACCAATCGCTAGGACTCCGTCCATGCTTTGGCCGTTGCAGGCGGTCTCGATTGCGTCGGCAATGACCTCTCGGCTGACCAGGGAGTACTTCATCCCCTCGGTGCCCATGGATATGCCGTCGGAGACGGTGATGGTTCCAAACATCTGAGGCATGCCGCCTGAAGCATGGGCGGCGTGCTCAGCGCGACGGGCCAGATCGTTCAGGCCGACGTTGCAGGGAGTGATGGTGCTGTAGCCATTGGCAATACCGATAATCGGCTTACTGAAATCAGCATCCCCAAAGCCGACGGCACGAAGCATGGCGCGATTTGGACTGCGCTGCACACCCTGGGTGACGGCACTGGAGCGAAGTTCGGCCATGGCATGGCTGGATCTGTTTCGATCCTCTCAGCCGGCTGTCAGCCGTTCATTTCGGGAGAGAAGTCTTCTAGCTGGCGGCGTACATCTTCAATCGCCAGATTGAGCTTGTGGACTCGTTCCTCCAGAGTCTCTGATCCGTTCTGGCCCTGCAGAGACGTCGAGCTACCAGGCTCTGCACTGGCGATTGAGCCGAGCTGACGGATCCGCTGACTAAGGGTCTGACGACGTTCTGCCCGAGCAAGAAGCCACCAACTCAAGCCTGCTGCTCCAATTGCAGCACCGGTCAAAGCACTGATCAGTAGGGAACCTGAACCACCGTTCTGGTCAGTCATGGTCTGGGTTGGTTTGCGTTCAGGTTAGGAACTCCTCCGATTCGGTGCCGTAGAGACGATCACCGGCATCTCCAAGCCCCGGAACGATGAAATAGCGATCATCCAGCTCAGGGTCGATGCAGGCGGTGTAGAGACTGAGATCGCTAAATTCCTCAGCCAGTGCTTTCAGGCCTGGTGCTGCAGCCAGGGCAGTAACGACGCGCAATCGTTGACCTGACACTCCCAATTGTTGAAGGCGCCTCAGAACCACTGTCAGGCTTCCGCCGGTGGCGAGCATTGGATCGAAGACCACCACCCCGACCCGCTCACCGATGCGACTAGGTAGTCGGTCCAGGTAGTTGCTGGCTGCAGCGCTCTCGTCATCTCGCACTAGGCCCATATGGGCAACCCGGGCATGGGGAAGCACTTCTTGCCCACCGGCCCAGAGTCCTAGGCCGGCCCTGAGCAAGGGAACGGCGAGTAGAGGAGCCGTTGGGTCAATCACTTGCCCTTCAGTGACTTGCAATGGTGTTTCCACCTCGATGGCCTGGGTTGGCAGCCAGTCACGGATTGCTTCGTAGGTCAGCCAGCGGCCGAGTTCCTTCATCGCTGTTGCGAAGAGAGGGGATGGCGTCTGCCGATCCCTCAGCAGGGTGAGCCAGTGAGCCACCAGGGGGTGGGGTGGCACCACCA